>PLNY01000111.1:9913-16163 GCA_003141915.1 Anaerolineae bacterium
ACATTCAGCTTCATGCCGACGCCGCGCTTGCGCAATGAATCAGTCGGCTCGATGAAGGTGCGTCCCACGAATCTGTTTTTGACAAAGCCATCGTTATATGGAATTCCACTGGCGCGCGAAAATCCAATCGCGGCGGGGACCGATGAATCTGGAACCGGAATCACCGCATCCGCTTCCACGCTCACTTCGCGCCATAATTCTTCCCCAAGTCGCTGTCGCACGTGATGCACGCTGCGTCCATCCCAAACATGATCGGGGCGCGCAAAATAAATATTCTCGAACACACAGCGTGCCAGTGGTTCGTGCGGTGGAAGCGCCTGGTGCACCACCAACGCGTTATCCGATAAGGTCACCACCTCGCCAGGTTTCACTTCGCGGATCGCTTCGCATCCCAGGGTGTGCAATGCGCCCGTTTCTGAAGCAACGGCATATCCACCGCTAGGCAGAAGACCCACGCACAGCGGGCGGAATCCCCACGGGTCGCGCACTGCATAAACGCAATCGCGCGTCAAGATCACAAGCGAATATGCGCCGATCCATTCTTTCATGCAGGCCCGAATGCGCTCGTTCCATGTTCTGCCTTGTGCTCGCGCCAGCATCATGGTCATTACTTCGGTGTCCGAGGACGATGACAGACCAACTCCATCTTCAAGCAGGCGCTGGCGCAGCCCGGTTGAATTGATCAGGTTGCCGTTGTGCCCAAGCGCCAGCGGTCCGTGAATCGTCTCGATCATGAACGGCTGAGCATTGCGCGCGGATGATGAACCCGTGGTCGAGTAGCGCGTATGCCCGATGGCGTAATGACCCTTCAAACCGTCCAATGTGTGCGGGCCGAATACTTGCGAGATCAGGCCCACATTTTTATAAATGGACATGGTGCGTCCATCGGCCACGGCAATGCCCGCTGCTTCCTGTCCGCGGTGCTGGAGCGCGAACAGTCCGAAGAACGCCATGCGCGCCACATCTTCATTCGGAGCGAAGATTCCGATCACGCCGCATTCCTCGTGCGGATGATCTTCATCGAAGCTGAACTTCATTCTTTCCTCTTTTCATATCAATAACGGATCACCGGATTTTTGCATCATCCGCTCCAATTTTTTCCGCCGCCCGCCTCTGACTCATCCTCACCTGCTCCCGCACTTCGACATTCGCCACTCCGAATATTTTTGCCGCCAACAGCGCCGCATTGGCAGGATCCAAAACGACGGCGGGCGCAATTCCCGAAGGCATCCTCAATGAAGAGAAAATATCCGCACCTCCAAACGCCTCCGATACCGGTGGGCAGGCAATCACCGGGGCGCTGACCGCGCCATCGACGAATCCGCTCAGGGCGTTACTGCGCCCTGCCACCGTGATATAAACTTTTTGCCGCGAATCTGATTCGTATTCCCGCAAAAGTATCAGCACATGTTCTGCGGTTTTATGTGCGGAGCCGATTCGAACAACAGCGTCCAGTTCAAAGCCTTTGCAGGCCTCCGATATTTTTGCGGCGTGTTCCCAATCCGCTTTGGAACCGATCAAAATCACCACCAATGGTTTGTCCATTATCCAATGACTCCCATCTTTTTTAAATTCTTCTCCAGCCGCGGCTCGATTGGATAACTGCCTGCGTTAAATTTTTCGCCTGCCAGCATTTCATAAATGGTGATGTATCGCTCACTGACGGCAGCCCACAAATCCTCAGGCATGGATGGAATTTCTCCGTCGCCGCGGTAGCCTTTATCGGCATACGCGAGGCGCACGAATTCCTTGTCGAAGTTTTCGGGTTCGAGGCCGCTGTCGAAACGGTGGGCATAGGTTCGGTCGAGCCAGAAGCGGGATGAATCGGGCGTGTGGACTTCATCGATCAGAATCACCGAGCCGTCATCTGTCAATCCAAATTCATATTTGGTATCCACCAAAATCAAACCGGCTTGTTTCGCGACATCCTGTCCGCGTTTGAAAATTGCCAGCGCCGCATCCCGAATTTGATCCCATGTTCTTGAATCAAGCAAACCTTTTTCAACCACTTCAGCACAGGTTAATCGTTCATCGTGTCCGGTCGCGCCGCCCTTCGTGGTCGGCGTGATAATCGGTTCAGATAATTGTTGATTTTTGCGGAGCCCATCAGAAAATTTGTAACCATAAATTTCGCGTTCGCCCAGCGAGTAGCGATACCATAACGCGGTGGATGTAACGCCGGTGATGTATCCGCGCACGATGACCTCGACCGGAATGGGCGCGACGCGCCGAACAATAGCGGCGTTGGGATCGGGAATGGAAACAAGATGATTTGGAATGATGTCTTCCGTTTGCTTGAACCACCATGCGGAAAGTTGATTCAGCGCCTGACCTTTATATGGCACGCACGCCAGGTTGCGGTCGAACGCGGACAGGCGGTCGGTTGTGACGATTAATCTTTTTCCGTTTGGAAGATCGTACCAATCGCGCACTTTGCCAGATTGTTTTCCCTGCAATGGAAGATTTGTTTCATCGAGAGCCAGAGAATTCAACTGTAATAATTCGTTTTGTGAAATCATATTTCTCCTTTTGTAACCCTTAAACTTGCGCGGTATATTTAACTCCATTTTCAAATAACTTCAATCCGCTGTTTCCGGTTTCGCCGCGCGTATGACGCGGATGCTGGTAATCGAAGATATGATTTTCAGGATGCGGCATGAGTCCCAGCACATTGCCCTGCGGATTACAGACGCCGGCAATATCGAGCAGGGAGCCGTTCGGGTTGGCGGGATAATATCCATTGGCGGGCGAACCGTCGGCGCGAACATACGTGAGGGCGATTTGATCCTGTTCCAAAAAAGATGAAAGAGGAAAGGCTTCCGATGTTTGAAAATTTCCTTCGCCGTGCGCGATGGGACAGGTAATGGATTCGTCCAATCCCTTTGTCCAGATACATTTTTGCGAGACAGGTTTCAACATTACCCAACGGCATTCGAAGTGACCTTGAGTGTTGAAGGTTAGCGTTACTCCCTCACCCTCGTTTCCTCTCTCATTGGGAGAGGGAAGTATCCCGGACTTCACCAACGCTTGGAATCCGTTACAAATTCCGATAACGGGTTTGCCCGATTCAACGAAAGCGAAAATTTCATCAGCGAAATAAGATATCAGATCGAGGGCCAGTAATTTTCCTGCGCCGAGCGCGTCGGCGTAGGAAAAGCCGCCGGGAAGCACTATAAGTTGAAAGTCCCGAAAGAGGCGTTTGTGATTCCGCAATTCGTTGAGCGGCACGCCGATCGGATCCGCGCCTGCCAGAGTCAGCGCATCCATCACATCGAAGTCGCGATTCGTTCCGTGCGCTTGAAGGATCAATGCCTTTGGTTTCATAGCGTTGTATTCCATGCCGTGATCAAATCGGAAAGAGACATATTCAAAATATCGAAGCCGTGAATGGACACGGACAAATTTTCATTTTCAACGACTATGCCGATCCGTTCGCATGGAAGCCCGTTGAACATCGACAAAATTTTTTCTTTATCGCGTTTGCGGACTTCGACCAACAATGTGCCTGTGCTTTCGCCAAACAAAACACGAACAGCATCGTCCCGCATGTTGCTTTCGATCTTCATGCCCAATCGCCCGCCGATGCACATTTCCGCCGCGGCAACGGCCAGCCCGCCTTCCGAAAGATCGTGCGCAGAACGAATGAGATTTGAAAGAATGGCTTGATGCAGTGCTTTATAAACTTTGGGCGTGATCTCATGAACATCCGGCACAGATTCGTTGATCGCCTGCGATGTGATCTTTGAAAAATGCGAACCGCCAAACACGGGCTGAAATTTTCCGACGAGGTAAACCTCATTGCCCGCTTCTTTCAAATCCATGGTGACTGCGCGATGGACATCATCGATTAAACCGATGGCGGAAATTAATAACGTCGGCGGGATGGCGTGACGCTGGCCGTCCGCGCCGAGATACTCGTTGTTGAGCGAATCCTTGCCGCTGATGAACGGTGTGCGGAACAAAAGCGCCGCCTCATGACAGCCGCGGGCGGCCTCCGTTAAAGAACCCAGCGTCTCAGCCCGCAGCGGATCGCCCCAGCAGAAATTGTCAAGGATGGCGATCCGTTCGGGGTCCGCGCCAACCGCGACCGCGTTACGAACGGCTTCATCAATGACCGCCATTGCCATTCGATACGCATCCTGTTTTCCATATTCGGGATTAATTCCGTTCGATAAAACGATTCCCTTCGCGCTCTTCGTTCTGATGGGCTTCAACACGGTTGCATCGGATGGCGCGTCGTCTTCGACTCCGGTCAACGGTTTAACAACTGTCCCGCCTTGAACCTCATGATCGTAAATCCGGATGACTGCGGCTTTGCTGGCGATGTTTGGATGAGCAAGAAGTTTGAGAAGCGTTTGAGAGGCAAATTCGGGAGCGGATGGGGAAACGGAAAAACGGATGAAGGCAGGCTTGGCTGGTCTTTCGATGATGGCTTTGAGTTGCCGCTGTGGGATTCCTTCGTGCAAAAATTCATTGCTCAGATCAAGCCCTGCCTTGTTATTATATTTAACAACCAAACGTCCTGAACCGGTAAGTATTCCAATATCTGTTAATTCGGTATCGAATGTATCGCACAAATTTTGCAAGGCAGAAATATTTTGCAGAGGAACGGCCNNCGCCCGCGCCGCAGTCGGTGATGGCATGATAAAGAGAAAGGTCGCGGGCGCGGACGATGACATCAATCAATCCTTTTTCAGTGATCGGATCGCCAATTTGAACCGATGCACCGGAAACTTCGCCAGTCTGCGCATTCATCGTCATGGATGAAAATGTCGCGCCGCGCAGCCCATCGCGTCCCGTGCGGCCGCCCAGCACGATCACGCGGTCGCCTCGCTGCGGCGCGTGGACATGTTTTCCTTTTGGCGTGATGCCCACGCATCCGCAAAAAGCAAGCGGGTTGGCTGTGTAACCTTCGTCGTAAAGAATCGCGCCATTGACGGTTGGGATTCCGATCTTGTTTCCATAATCCTGCACGCCGGCTACAACGCCCGATTGAATGCGGCGCGGATGCAAGACGCCGTTCGGCAAAGAATTTGGATTCAGATTCTGCGGGCCAAAACATAAGACATCCGTATTTGCAATCGGCTTTGCGCTGACTCCAAGCACATCGCGTATGACCCCGCCGACGCCGGTGTTCGCGCCTCCAAACGGCTCTACTGCTGACGGATGGTTGTGCGTCTCCACTTTGAACGAGACTTCGAATTCATTGTCGAAGTCAATGATGCCGGCATTATCCACGAAGGCGGAGACGACCCACGGTGCATTAATTTCATCGGTGGCGGATTTGAGATAGGTTCTTATCAATGAATCAATTTGATATTCAGTGCCATTTGTGTCCACATCAATCTTCGCTTTGAAAGTTTTGTGCCCACAATGTTCGCTCCAGGTTTGAGCGACGGCTTCAAATTCAATATCGGTTGGATCGCGTTGTTCATTGATGAAATAACTTTGGATGGCTTGCATCTCAGCCAAGTCCAATGCGGAGCGGCGCTCTTTGGAAAGGGCAAGCAATTCATCTTCTTTCAAACTGCGAATTGGAATGACTTCCACTATGCCGCTCGATTCCGTTTCTTCAGGAAACGACGGCATGATTTCGCCGATTATCCAGCGTTGGATGATGTTGTTTGCCAAAAGTTTGTCTGCCAAATTTGCAGCAGATCTTGAAACGAATGAAGGATCGTTGGAGATGGATGAATCGAAGTGAAGAATAAAACGTTGACCCGTTGCCGCGCGGTGGATTCCATTCAAGCCAAGTTCATGCGCGGCGCGGACGATCTGCTCGGCGACCGGGTCGGTCACGCCGGGGCGGAGGGAAATGTCTATCGTAACGGTATCCGCTTCGAGGGCGGGAAGAGTCGAGGGTAACTCGTCCCACGAACAAGTTTGAGTCACCGGGTCAATTAAAAGTTTGAAGGCCAACTGTCGGCATATTTCCTGCGACAATTGGCCCTCAACAAAGTAGAGGTCTTGGCGTCTGATGCGCCGGAGGTCGTTGAACCCCAGCACGCGCGCATCTGACATGTAAATATCTACACGCGGATCTGAAAACTTGAATTGTGTAATAAATCGGTAACTGGGCATGGGATGGTCTCTTTGAAAACGGGGCGATTTTACTCCAGTATATTTGTCTGGTCAAGTAACCAATGCGCTCCTTAGAATCTTTCATCAAATGGGCCGCATCGATTGCCCCTGCTTCTTAGACGGCGAGCAACTTTTTATCAAAAATATGTATCATCTCAAAAAAACGGGG
>PLNY01000204.1 GCA_003141915.1 Anaerolineae bacterium
GGCGGGCATGGTCTCGAAGAAAGTCGTCCAATCGAGGAAAGTGAAAGCATTCCACATGCCGCCATCGCGCGCCACTGCCTTATCCATTATGGAAGCGGGATACTTGGGCGTACCTTTGAATTGCATATGCTCGACGAGATGCGAGATGCCGGTCAACGGAGGCGCTTCGTCGCGCGAACCGACACGGTACCACATCCACGACGAAATCAAAGGCGCGGAATGGATTTCTTTAAGAAGAACGGTCAAGCCATTAGAGAGGGTGGTTTTTGTAAAGTCAGGCATAGGCCATGATTATAACCTTTCACCTGCAAACCGGTACATTGCTGATGGAGATCGCGCCGGGGTCAAGAATGCAATACAGCGGCTTGATCGTGCTTTCCAAACCAGTGATGGCGGGATGCAAATCAGTCTGGTTGAGCGCAATGTCCACGGGAACAGTCAAGCTGACCGGCACAGAGCTTTGCACAGGAACGTTAAAGTTCAGGGCAACATTCAAGACAGCGCCTGCCGGAAGCGTCACATCCGCATTCGAGTCGATGTTGAATGTGCCCGTTGAAATTTTGACGTGCGCGTTCGGGATTTCCACAGCACTAGCCAGCGAAATGTTCGTGGTGGTTTGCACTGGAATGGACATGCTTAATGGAATGTTGGATTGCACAGGGATGGTGGTCTTGATGTGAGCCGCATCCATTTTCTCAAAGTTGGAATAGAGTCCGCCGACTAAACCCGTTCCCATCTGTCCGAGGCCCGAGATATCCAAGCTGTGCATTGCGCCGATCAGCACCGCAAGCAGAACAATGTTTACAGCCATCGAGATGACGCTGGCAATGGTCCAAAAGGCTGGGAGGAATTGAAAGCCGCGTTTAACGGATTCCGCTTGGGGCGCGGTTGGAGGCGGAGATTGAACAGGCGTTGTTTCAGCAACCAATTTCGTCTCCGGCGGTTTTGCCTTCGGTAGACGACTNNTTCCGTTTTGGGCGCGATCGGAAGCGGAGAGTGAAGCGGCGCCGTTTCGGACGCAGACATCTCTTCTATCGGTTTGGCTTTCGGCAAACGATTGATGGGCGATCCTTCGCTCTTTGCTCCATTCAAAATGACGCGCACACGATCTGCGGGCGTTGGCTTCGATTTATTATCAGACTTCGTCATACAGCCTCCTCAGAAACGATCCTGATTCGTCTTATTCTAACAGAGACAACGGTACATGGTGATGAGTTCCACAACTTGCATCAGAACGCATCGCCTTGTACCGTATCCGCTTTTCTCATATAATGGAAACGTCTTATCTAAGAAAGCGTGAGGAGGAAGTGTGTCTGAAGCCAACGCATATTTCGTTGCCGTGATCGGCGCCGGGCCATCAGGTCTGTTTGGAGCGCGCGAACTTGCCAACCAGGGCGCGCGCGTGGTTATCTTCAACCGCGATATCAAACCTGGCGGGCTTGCCGAATACGGCGTCTATCCCGATAAACATAAAATGAAGGAAGGCTTTCGCAAACAATTCCGCCAGGCCCTGGCGAATGAGAATATCACATATTACTCAAATATAAAAATGGGAGCGCAGGGCGATCTCACTTTGGATGATTTGCGTGCATTGGGATTCCAAGCTATTCTCGTTACGGTTGGGGCGCAAAGCACANNCCCTGGATGGCGTTTATCATTCCAAGCCTGTCGTTTTAGCATACAACAAGCTCCCGCCCTTCGACCAGCAGAAATTCAGTTTGGGCCAACGCTGCGCAATCATCGGCGCAGGCAATGTGATGCTGGATATTGCATACTTCATGATCCACGAAGTGGGGTCTGAAGAAGTGATCTCGGTCGTGCGGCGCGGACCGGGCGAAGTGAACTTCACAAAAGAAGAGATGACGCGCATCATCGCAAACCTGGACATGGATGCTTTTGAATCCGAAATGAAGCGGGTTCAGCCCGCGTTGCAAGCGGCCAATCAGGACCCGGAGCTGGGTCGCCACAAAGTGCTGGATGCCCTGCCGAAAGANNCGGCAGCGCGCGTTTCCGCTTCGAGTTCCTGGCTTCGCCCGTTCAAATGATCGGCGAAAACGGCATGGTGAAACAACTGGAAGTCGAAGATAACATTCTTGAGCTTAAGGATGGCGAGCTAAAGGCACGCGGAACCGGTCACAAGCGCACCCTGGATGTGGATACGGTAATCATCTCCATCGGTGATAAAGTGGATACTTCGTTCGGCCTGCCATCCAATTCCAATGAATTTTATAAAAGTCCATCGCCGCGTTATCCAATCGAGGGCTTATCTTATGAAGCTTTTGATCCGAATACCAGTACACTGATCCCGGATGTATTTGTCGGCGGATGGGCGCGCCAAGCCAGCGTAGGGCTGGTCGGTGTTGCGCGCAAAGATGGAACGAACGCATCGAAAGCCGTCTGGCAATATTTACAAACCCTACAACCAACAAATTCAAATCTTGAAGCTGTTGCAATGAAGATGAAGAGTCTGAAGAAGCCCATCGTTACCAAAGCGGATATTCTAAAACTGGAAGCCGTAGAAGCCGCCGAAGCCCAAAAACGCGGACTGGAAGAATTCAAGTTTGCCACCAATGATGAGATGCTGAAAGCAATGGGATTGACATCGTAGAATAATTCCTTTTTCATCAAAATTAAGGTCAAAGTTCCCAAGGCGCAAAGTCTATTAATATCTTTGCGCTTTTGCATTAAAATCCGCACAGAATATTTATCATTAAGCTATGTCCAAACGCAATTTGATTTTTCGCAAACCACTGATGAACGCGGCGGGAATGCTTGGCTTCGCACCGGATTTTCACGCGCCGGTTCCATGGGGTGATTTCGGCGCGTTCGTCACGAATCCAATTTCACTCCGTCCGCGAACGGCTGCGTCTCAACCGGCTTTGATCGAATATTCCGGCGGATTTCTATTGCATACCGGCTTGCCCAATCCCGGCTTGAATGCAACGCTCAAAAAATATGCGCGCCGCTGGAACGACTCTCCATTGCCAATCATTGTTCATCTCATGGCGGATCGTCCCGAAGAAACCAAGCAAATGGTGCAAACATTGGAAAGCGTTGACAATATCATGGCTGTCGAGCTAGGCTTTGCGCCATTATTATCAAATGATATTTTGTTGCTCACTCTGGAAATGTGCATCGGTGAACTGCCGTTGATCTTTTGCCTGCCAACTGAGCAAATCTTATCGCTAGGTCCGCGGCTGATTGATGCCGGCGCGGACGTAATCAGCATTGCCGCGCCGCGCGGTGCGCTGACCGCTATCGGCGGAGAATTGATCGAAGGAAGATTATTCGGCCCATCCTTGTTGCCTCAATCGCTTGAAATGGTTCATGCAGCCGCCGAGCTTGGACTCCCCATCATCGGCGCGGGAGGCCTATATTCCAAACAAAATGCCGAGATGATGATCTCGGTCGGCGCGTTGGCAGTTCAAATGGACGCCATATTATGGCGCGGACTTGATGATGTGCCAAATAGTTCTCCAGTATAATCATCAGCAAATCAAGAAAGAGGTCACTATGGAAAGGAACCAAGAAATCATGAAAGCAAAAGCTCACAAACCAAGATTAGTCTTAAGCCATCACGCGCATAAAACCGTCCACGGCGACAACCCACTTGGCCGTTTCAACACTTGGGTCGCTGTAAAAATTACCAAGTCTGTTGGATCCATGTGGTGTGCATATGTGTTCGCCGCGATTGCGCTCATCTCGCTTCCGGCTGCCATCAGTTCGCATCAAGCGATTATCATCATTGGCTGGCTTGCTCAGACTTTCTTGCAGTTGGTGTTGCTACCCATTATCATTGTCGGTCAAAATGTCCTGGCGGCAGCGAGCGATGCGCGAGCTGAAGCTGATCACGAAACGCTCATTTCCATCCACACCCTGACTTCCGAAGTTCACACCATCGCCGAGCAACAAACCAAAATGCTGGAACTACTTGCCGAAAGAACCAACCTTTAGGACTTCTTAAGGTTCAGTCCCAACTGCTAAAAAGCCGGGCGCTTCATCTTTTCCCTTGCCGCTTTTATTCAAGGGATGATGATGCGATTATTTTTCGAGCCAGATCGTGACCGGCCCGTCATTATGAATTTCCACCAGCATATCCGCACCGAATCGTCCGGTCTGGGTCGGGACTCCATGACGGCTTAGCAATTCGACAAAGCGATCCACCAGCGGCGCGGCGACTTCCGGTAAAGCCGCGTCGGTGAAGGATGGTCGGCGTCCCTTGCGCGCATCGGCGTACAGCGTGAACTGGGAAACGACAATCGCTTCGCCTTTTACATCCAACACGGATAAATTGGTCTTGCCCTGCTCATCTTCAAAGATGCGGAGGTTGGCGACTTTCTCAGCAAGAAATTGAACCTGCTCTTCGCCATCGCCATGACCGATACCCAATAAAATCAACAAGCCTTTTCCAATCTTGGAAACGACTTGTCCATTTACAGTAACGCTGGCGTAACTAACTCGTTGAATTAGAACTCGCATAAAAAACCATCCGCAGATTTCGCAATTACACAGATTTTTTATTTCTCTGCGAAATCTGTGCAATCTGCGGATAAATATTTATGGCAACTGCACTGCCGCGCGGACTTCTTCCATCGTCTTCTGTGCGATGACGCGGGCGCGATTGGCTCCGTCGTTCAGAATGTCCGTCAGCAGGTCCGGCTTGGATGCGAGTTCAGCGCGTTTGGCGCGGAATGGTTCCAGATTCTGATTGAGATTCTTTGCATAGAGCAGCTTGCATTCCACACAACCGATTCCGGCGCGGCGGCATTCGACGTTGATCCGATCCACGTCGCTTTGCGGAGAGAAAATTTTGTGCATGGTGAAGACATTGCAAATATCGGGATTGCCCGGATCGGTGCGTTTGATACGCGCCGGATCGGTCACCATTTCCTTCACGCGCTTCGTGGTCTCTTCGGGCGTGGCGGCTAGTTCGATATGATTGTTTAAACTCTTGCTCATTTTCTCTTTGCCATCGATCCCCAATATCTTCGGATAGATGGTGTTTTTCATTTGCGGTTCGATCAACACTTTGGTATGGTAACGATAGTTGAAGGAACGCACTATTTCCCGCGTGAACTCGAGGTGAGGCGCCTGATCAATTCCCACCGGCACCACATCGGTCTTGTAAAGAACGATATCCGCGGCCATCAAAACGGG
>PLNY01000405.1 GCA_003141915.1 Anaerolineae bacterium
TGAGAATTTGTTCAGCGGGCACATTCTTCGCGATTGCCTCTTTCACCAATTCTTGCGTCTGATTCCTGTTCCCTTCGATCACACTTTGACATAAATCATCCAGCATGGTCATGAGCTTTCTCCTTGTTGATTCTTATAGTCTGGCTGGTCAAGAAGCAGATCAATGAAAGCCAGCATATTTTCCAATGGAACATCACCTTCCACATCATGCGCCGGGGCAAAGATGTAACCGCCCTTCTGCCCCATTTCCAACAAGCGACGAGTCTCTGCACGGACTTGCTGCACCGTTCCGTATGGCAAGGTTCGCTGCGTGGATAATCCGCCATGAAATACCAGTTGACCAAAGTACTTTTGATGTAAAGCTTCCACATCCATCACCTCGGGTTGAAATGGATTGAAGCAGTTCAAGCCAATGCCGATCAGATCATCAAATAATTCATCCACATCCCCGCAGGAATGAATGAACACATACTTATTCCCTGCATGTACGGCACTGTACATACGCTTGAGAACTGGGTAGATAAATTCACGCCACAGCTTCGGTCCCATCTGCAGACCATGTTGCTGTCCCCAATCGTCGCCGAAATACACCGCGTCAATATCGTATTTCAGAGCTTCATTTAACTGGGCGATGTTGTAGTCTGCAATGGCATTAAAGAGTTCATGAACAAACTCCGGATGATCATAAAAATCCATCAGCAGGTTTTGCATACCGCGCAAAGTCCACGCCCGCTCATAGAGCGAAAAGCCAATTTGAAAAACGCGAAAGCGGTCCGGGTACAGGGCGATGCGCTGAGGAATATCAACGAAAAAACGCCGGTCAAGCGGATCGGGGAATGTATAGTGATTCAGGGTTGGATCCGAAAGCACATGGTCCTCGGGAGTGCCGATATCCTTATCAATGCTTCGATCCCAAACCACACCAAAAACATCCTTCACGCGATTTGCACCCAAGTCTGTGAAAAAGCCGATGTCGCTTCCCAACTTCAGAAGATGATTCTGCAGTGCATCTTCCCAATCCATTGAACCATAATGTGCCTGCAGCTTCTCTCTGGCCTCCGTCGTGAAACCGCATGACCACGGCACATACGGCGGTTCCTGCCCTTTCAACACCGCATGGATCACTTCACGCTTCGTCACTTTTATTTGCTCCTGCTCCTTATTTACCTACGCCAGCGAACGATAAGAAGTTTGTTGAATCGTATCGATCATTGCCCAGAAATTCTCCAGCGGCGTATCCAGTTGCAGATTATGCGTGGGACCGATGAGCAGGCCGCCGCCGCGCCCGATCGTCCTCAGACGCAAGAGGACCTCATTCTTGACATCGTCCGGCGTGCCGAACGGAAGCGTCTGCTGGATATCCATCGAACCCCAAAAACACAGCCGGTCACTAAAGTCATTCTTTAATTTAACCGGATCCATTGCCATAGGCTGAATCGGATTCAGTATATCAATGCCAATTTCAATCAGTTCTGGGATGATCGGATATACCACGCCATCGGTATGATAAGCAATCTTTATCCGCGGATTGATCGCGCGCAAAGATGCAATCAATTCCGCCATACGCGGCTTGAAATAAGTGCGCCACATCTTGGGCGACATCAACATGGTTTTCTGACCGCCCACATCATCGCCAAGCCAGATCATGTCGACGCCCAGCCGAACCAGTTTCTGCGTGACGGCCATATGATAATGAAAAGGAAAATCCATAACGCGATTCGCCCGTTCAGGATCAGTAGCCATGTCGATCATCAANNTCATCAATTGTTCGTAACCGCGCAATGCCCAGGCACATTCAAATATCGTTGTCGGTGTTACGCCGACAATCCAATAATCGTTGTGAAAATCGCGGACTGTTCTTTCAGCATCCACATAAAGTTCAGGGCGATTCGGATCGGGAGGCGAATAGGCATCCAAGGCAGAATCATCGGATAAAGGATGGCCAAAAGGTTCAGTGTATTTTCCCGCGCCGAAACGCGTCTGGTATTCGACCGTTCGCCAGGTAACTCCCCATTCATCCCGATAACTTTCCATATCCTGATAACCATTTTGATAATAGCCGTTTACCCAACCGACGGAGGTTAACAGCATATCTTCATCCAATGTGCGTTCAAGATCATACGTGTTGCCGCCGCCATGCGGATTGTGCAAGCCCTGACCCTTGAGTTCCATATCCGCCTCGAGGCGGGTAGCAAACTCAGGCGTGAAACTTACCTGCATCGGACAACGATCCGGTTCCTGATGACTCAGCGCGGTCAAAACACGGTCGCGATGATTCATAGAGACTCGACTCGTTCCAGCCATTCGTTTGAGTGAACCATAATTTCACTTACTTTCTATACTTACCGTATTCGAGCGCGGTATCGAATGCGGCGACAATATTTTCGGGCGGGACAAGAGCTTGAATATTATGAACCGCCGCGAACACAAAACCACCGCCCGGCGCGAGATCGTCAATGCGGCGCTTCACTTCATCAACCACTTCCTGGGGTTTGCCAAATGGCAACACGTGCTGTGTGTCAACGCCTCCACCCCAAAAGACAATGTCCCGCCCAAACTGAGCTTTCAACTCTTTCGTATCCATCCCTTTGGCGGAAACCTGAACCGGATTAAGAATATCGAAACCGATTTCAATTAGATCGGGAATCAAATCACGCGTTGCGCCGCAACTATGATAAAACAACTTTGCATCAGTCTTTTTCTTGATCGCTTCCACGAGACGTTTTTGTTTCGGCTTGATGAGCTTCCGATACAACTCTGGCCTGATCAACCAACCGTTTTGCCCAGCCACATCGTCCCAGTAAGTAAAGACCTGAATGTACGGACCGACATAATCCAAATAGCGATTGCAAGACTCGATGTAGATGTCGGTGATCGTTTCCATTAATCGGTCGGCAAAAGCCGGTTCGCTGATCAAAGCCATCAGGAAATTCTGCAATCCCATCACCCGTGCCGGTTGTTCAAAAATTCCGCCGCCAATCACGGCACTACCTACCAAGGCATAATCGCTGTTCTCGTATAATTGCTTTGCCAGTTGGCCCAGTTGCGCATTGACTTCCACCGGATCCGGCTGCGGCCAATGATAAGCGTCCAAGGCTTCCATAGTTGCCTCTTTAATGGGGAAGTCCACCCAATCAAAATAGAAACCTCCCGTCTTGGGCATATGCAGTTTCGAGCCCCAGCGGTCGAAGAAAGCATAATAATCTCCCTCGTCGAAAATCTCCACTCCACTGGAGGTTGCTGATGGTAGCTGCACCATCCGAAAATCAACGCCGAATCGCTCCAGTAATCCATCATCGAGATAGGGCAGCTGCTGCACATAATCCAGCATCTTGATCTCCTCGACTGGCATGCCAAGATGTTGTTTAAGTTCGATGTACGTCTTCTTGACAATCGAACTGACGATTGTCGCGCCCATATCGATCGGGACGCGATCGGGCTCTTTGTGATTGAGAGATTGCATGACCCTGTCGCGGGGCTTCATCTTTTCCTCATTCTCTTTGCCGCGGCGCTTTCGCAGAACGGCTCTTAAGGCAACGGATGTAATGATTATAAAACCATCAGGTAATTATTGCCTACCAGGTTTTCAATTCTCGCTGTTATAATCCTTGCGCTTATGACCACACGTTCCAACGAATCCTGGTTATCCGATTTGCGCTCCGATGGCGCCGCCCGCGAAGCCGCGCTGGCCGACCTGCGCGAAGTGATCCAGCACGGGCTTCCGTATGCCCTTTCGCGCTGGCTTTCGTCCGATGACCCGCTGTTCACGCCTCTCGTCGAGGAAGTGACGCAGGAGACGCTCCTGCGCGTCCTCGACCAGCTCGAGAGCTTCGAGGGGCGCAGTATGTTCACCACCTGGGTGCATAAGATCGCCATCCGCATCGCACTCACCGAATTGCGGCGCAAACGCTGGCAGGATTCCTCGCTCGACGAATTAATGGACAACGAAGAATCTCCTGCTCCATCGAATCTGGTTGCCGACCATCATCCCACACCCGAAGCCGTCGCGGAACGCACCGATATGATGGAACGCNNTGTAGCCGAACGCGCCGATATGATGGAACGCGTCCGCCGCATTCTGGAACAGGAATTGACTCCAAAACAACGCGAGGCTCTGACCCTGCTGGGAATCCAAGACCTGCCGCTCGAGGAGGCCGCCAAGCGCATGAAGACCAATCGCAACGCGCTCTACAAACTTCTTCACGACGCGCGCTTGCGACTAAAGCGGCGGCTCGCCATGGAAGGTCTTACGCCGCAGGAAGTGCTCTCGGCTTTCGAGCANNTCGAGCAAAAGTAAGATTAAGATTTTATTAAACGTCAGATGTGTGTGAGAAAGAGCAGACCATGAGCGCGTGGAACTTTATCCAGAACATTCGCGATAACTTCAAACGGAAGGAACCATTATCCGATGAAGTAGTCGAAGGCTTTCTGCGCGTCCTTGAAAAAATCCGCACCGAAGACGTGACCTGCAAGGAGGTCTTCGAGCAATTGGATCAATATGTCGAGAAGGAAGTGGATGGCAGGGATGCCGCCCGCCTGATGCCCCTGCTCCGCGAGCATCTTGATATGTGCTCGGATTGCTGCGATGAATACGAAGCGCTCCTGGAAGTGATCGAAAAATCAACAGACATATAGATAAAATGCAATTGCGAGCCCCGATGGGGCGAAGCAATCCCCAATCTATTACAGGAGATTGCTTCTCGAAGACTCGCAACGACAGTCTATTATTTTTTATACAATCACTCATGTTCCTTGTGAAATAATTTTTCCCCGGCGCGGATCGGGACTTTGAGCCGGTTCTCCAATGGCGTCAATGGACAGGACCAATTCTCGTTATAGGCGCAATATGGATTGTAGGCCATATTGAAATCAATCAGAAATCGTCCGCCGGGCAAAGGCTCGGGTTCAAGATAGCGGCCCGCCGGATACGTTTCCTTACTGGCCAATGAATCGACGAAAGGCAGAAAGAATCCGTTCGGGCCTTCGTAAATTATCAACTCCGCATCCTGTCCGTCCACACGGAAACGGAATCGGCTGTGGCGAAAATAAATTTGCGCGTCGCCGCTGGAGGTCTGCATTTCGATGCGTTCCTTATCCGGCAACTCTTCGGCTTTGATTTCCAATCGCAGGTTGGGATTTTCAGGAAAATAATCCAGTCCCTTAAATTCCCTTTTCTGTCCGCGCGTCAGCGGACTTTGATGATCGTGCCCGAAGAAATCATCCTTCTGGATACGAAACGCTTCCAACTCGTTCATTCTTCCTCCAGTTCCTTGCACTCCACAGACAGCCGCAAATCAAAAATCCTTACAACCTCCCCTTGCTATTTCGGTTATAGTATGCTATTTTTGATGCGGATGCAATCATGGCAAACAACCAAAAAACTGTGATGATCGTCGAAGACGAACCGGACGCCGCAGAACTTTTTGCGGAGATGATGCGCGTCAGCGGATACCGCGTGCTCAAATCCCACGCCAGCGCACCCGCCATCAGGCTGATCGCTCAGGAAAAACCGGATGTGGTCATTCTCGATATCATGATGCCCGATATTTCGGGCCTTGAGATATTGGGTTACATGCGGCGCGAATCGAACCTGATGAAAATTCCGGTGGTGGTGGTCTCAGCCAAAAGCCTGCCATCGGATGTGCGGGCGGGATTGGACGCCGGCGCTTCCATTTATCTCACCAAGCCGGTGGGCTTCGTGGATTTGCAAAACGCAGTCGAGCGTGCGTTGAAGGATTCCTAAATCGGCATGAGCCTTCTGCGCGCATTTATCGCGGTGGAAATCCCATCCTCACTTCAGAAGAAAATTCAGGAATCAACAGCCGGCCTGCGTAAAACGCTTGGCAACGAGCTCATTCGATGGGTGCCGCCGCAAAACGTTCATCTGACGCTGAAGTTTCTGGGCGACGTTTCCTCCTTCAGTCTGGAGCTGATCAAACAGATGCTGACCGCGGAAGCCGCGCAATATCCGTGTTTTGAAATGCAGGTGGAAGGGATCGGCTCTTTCCCGAACCCGCGGCGGCCGCGCGTGATCTGGGTCGGACTCCGCGCCCCAGCCGCGCTGGAGTCGCTTCAACGCGGCATCGAATCCGCTTCTGCGCGCTTGGGTTACGCGGCCGATGAAAAAAGCTTCTCGCCTCATCTGACGATTGGACGTGTCAAACAGAATTTATCTGCGCTCGAAATTCAACGCATCCGCGCTGCGCTGGAAGAAACGAAAATTGGTTTGCTTGGCGTGGTGCATGTGGACGCCGCACATCTTTTCAAAAGCGACCTGCAACCCAGCGGTTCCGTTTATACAAGATTGTTTTCCGCAAAGTGCGGCGGACTTTCCGCAAAGAGTGGCGGACTTTCCGCGCCGATTGGAAAAAGATAAGATGCTCTCAGCAAAACAAAGAGGTGAATCCTGAACGCGCTCGAACTGGCTCATACCATTGTCAATTCGCTCGAAGATAAAAAAGGCGAGGATATTCTATTGCTCGACATTCAAAAGATTGCATCGTTCACCGATTACTTCATCCTATGCACCGGCACAAGCGACCGCATGTTGGACGCGCTGGCGGACGCCACTTTGGAATCCGTTCGTACGTTGCATCGTAAGAAGGGCAGAAAGCAGGGCGAAGCGCGCGATGGCTGGGTCGTTGTGGACTATGGCGATGTGGTCGTCCATCTCTTTTCACCCGATCAGCGCGATTACTATAACTTGGAAGAGCTTTGGGAAGACGGCAAAATATTGTTGAGAGTACAATAGCTCGGCAACTTTCAGCTTCGTAATGGATTATCTATCATAAGGATATAATAGCGCATTCCAAACGCCCAAAGGGAAAGCCATGGCAGAAAACAAAACCTTCGTTCGTCCGCCCATTTCCACATTCCGACAAATCCTACTGAGCTTCTTCTGGTTCTCGACCAATATGCTGTGGGCGGCTACCTTGCTCATCACCATGCCATACCAAGTCAAAGCGGCGGTGGGCAATTCAACGAAAGGCACCGATCTTGGACTCGTTCTCGCAATCGGCGCATTGATTTCGCTGATCGCCGCGCCGGTCTTTGGAGCGCTCTCCGACCGCATTCGACTCCCC
Organism: Anaerolineae bacterium; assembly: GCA_003141915.1. Lineage (GTDB taxonomy): Bacteria > Chloroflexota > Anaerolineae > Anaerolineales > Villigracilaceae > Fen-1038. The sequence continues at coordinate 7,083 of PLNY01000405.1, forward strand.
GGCGGCAGGCGCAAGCCGTGGGTCGTGATTGGAACGGTTGGGAATGTGATCGGTTTGGTTGGCATGGCATACTTGATCCAGCCCAATCATCCCGAATCCGTTTTTTTGTGGACGGTCACCTTTTTAGTTGTTCAACTGTTCAATAACATGGC
>PLNY01000097.1 GCA_003141915.1 Anaerolineae bacterium
CAAGATCGGAGAATCTATGTTTCGACGCAACAGACCCGCCCTGCAAAATAATGTGTTGAGCGCCGCACAAATCGAAGTGTTGGCAAAAGCCAACCAACTTGCCGCCAATAATAATTCTGCGGATGCCGCGCCACTTTATGCGGAACTGGCGCGCGAACTGGATGTTCCTCGTCCGCGCCGCGCAGCCAACCTTCATGCGCGTGCGGCTCATGCCTATGCCGACGCGGGCAACGAGCAGCTGGCACTGGCGCAAGCCCGCGCTGCGTTGACCATGTTCATTCAATATCGGATGATCAACCGCACGCCGGTGTTCTTTGCCAATATCACGCGCAAATTCAATAACAAGGGAATGAAGAATTCGGCGAGCGCGTTGCAGAACGAATTTGGGAACAGAGTCGGGCCGATGCCGCCTCAACCCGCCCAAGGGTCGGCGAAGCGAGGCGTTCTGCCGACGAATTGTCCAAAGTGCGGCGCGCCCATTCATGGCGATGAGGCCACCTGGATTGATAATCTAACCGCTGAATGTGATTATTGCGGTGCGGCCATCCGAACCACCAATTAATGATCTGAATGTTAAATTCATTCATACCAATGGACTATTCAGATTCAACGATGCTTATGTTTTAATGCATCAAGATACTAAAAAAAAGGAGCAAGATATGGTACAGCCAGCACAGGCACAAAATGAAGCAGTTGAACGTTTGCAATGCAATTGGTGTCAGGGTATAAATCTCAAGACCGCGTTATCGTGTCAGTTCTGCGGAGCGCCGCTTGACCTGAAAGATATAGTCAGCGAATCGGGTTGGCGCGAAGCTCCGCGTCTGAAAGACATGACCGAGTTTCATATCTCCAACAGCACCGCGCAAGTGGAAGGCGAGATCGTGCCGGTTGCAGAAATCAATGTCGGTCAAGGCGATGCTTTTTATTTCGAGCATCATGTGATGTTGTGGAAGGACCCGACGGTTCCGATGTCAGTTCTGCAATTACCGGGCGGCATGAAACGCGTGCTGGCCGGAATGCCGTTCATCATCAGCGTTGCATCGGGACCCGGACGCATCGCATTCTCGCGCGATGCCACCGGTGAATTGGTTGTCCTTCCGCTTCATCCCGGAATGGAATTGGATGTGCGCGAACACGCTTTCCTGTTGGCTTCCGCCAACATCACATATTCCTTTGAGCGTATCAAAGGATTACGAAATATTTTATTCGGTGGACAAGGCATGTACATGGATCGCTTTGTAACCACCAACCAATCGGGCTTACTGATCCTTCATGGATACGGCAATGTCTTCGAGCGGACATTGAAACCAGGCGAGTCGATTTTGGTGGAACCGGGCGCTTTCCTTTACAAAGACTCAAGCGTTACGATGAACGTTCAAATGCAGCAATTGACGACCGGATTGTTTGGGGGAACTGCCATGAGCCTCGCACAAATGACGGGCCCCGGACGCGTCGGCATTCAATCCATGTACGTTCACCATTCGACGGAATAAGAGGCAGAAATGAGTGCAACACCTTCTGCTCCTGCCACCGGACGAAGCTACACCTGCAATTGGTGTGGCGCCGTTTCGGATGGCACATCATTGAGTTGCCCATCTTGCGGCGCGACCATCAATGTTAAAGAAATCATCACGCCCACCGGCTGGATCGAAATGCCGGGGCGCAAAGATATGGCGAAACTTCAAATCGGCAAATCGTCATGTCAGATCGAAGGGCTTTACGTTCCCGTCGCAGATTTCAACCTTTCTGCTGAAGACGGAGTTTATTTTGCCCACCATGTTTTGCTGTGGAAGGAAAATTCGGTCAATATCTCCATGATGTCCATGAAAGGCGCGTGGAAGCGCGCTTTCGCGGGCATGCCGATTTTTATGACTCAAGCCAAAGGTCCAGGACACATTGCGTTCTCGCGCGATCTTCCCGGTGAGTTGCTGGCTCTTCCGCTTCAACCCGGTCAAGCCGTGGATGTGCGCGAACACTTCCTGCTGGTCGCCACCGATCAAGTGGATTATGGCTGGACGAATAGCGACATCTGGTTCACCACGCGCCATCAACGTGGAGATGAGACGGAATATGAAACGCATTATCCGCTCGGAATGTTTTTGGATCGCTTCTCCGCGCCGAAGACGCCGGGGTTGTTATTGCTTCACGCATCCGGTAATGTATTCGTCCGTCAGCTCGCGCCGGGACAATCCATCTTGATCAAGCCCACGGCATTGATCTTCAAAGACCCGACTGTGAGTGTGCAATTGCATTTCGAGAATCCGCACAGCAACTGGAGTCTATGGATGTCTTATATCCAGCGATACTTGTGGCTGCGCGTCACCGGTCCTGGGAGGATCGCAATTCAATCTGCGTTTGAGCCGGTCGAGGATGACGGACAAACCATCACCAAGCATTCGCCCGCCACTCAGCAACAATGGTAATCACAATGCCTGTCATTGCGAGGAGCCGCGCTGGTTGAGTAGTGAGCGAAGCAAGCATACCGAAACCAAGCGGCGACGTGGCAATCTCTGCGGACAGACACAATCTCTCCGCAGTTTATTTTGGTTATAATCAATTCACTGCGAC
>PLNY01000198.1 GCA_003141915.1 Anaerolineae bacterium
AAACAAATATTCCCATGGCTTGCCCTGCAGTGGACGCGACTCGATTTTGGTCAGGTCAATGTTACGCAAAGCGAAGACGCTCAAAGCTTTGAACAATGCACCGGGTTCATTCCGCAGTGTGAACACAATCGAAGTCTTGGCTTCGGCTTTCGGCTTAACCGCCGTCCGCGCGATTGCCAGAAAGCGCGTGTAATTTTCGGGATTGTCCTCGATGCCTTCTTCCAAAATTTGCATTCCATATAACTCCGCCGCCCGCCGCGACGCAATCGCCGCCGTATCGCGCGCGCCGGTTTCCTTGAGCATCTTCACGCTTCCGGCCGTATCGTAAGTCTGCTCGGCCTTGATGCCGCGCTTTCGCAAATACGCATCGCATTNNACACCCGGCAGCGCGATCAGACAATGACGGACGCGCAAAAAATATTCGCCGACAATATATAACTTATGCCGTAACAACAAATCATAGTTTTGATGAATGCTTCCGGCTAAAGAATTTTCAATCGGGATCAAAGCCGATTTGCATCTTCCTGAACCGACGGCGGCGAAGACCGCATCGAACGACTCACACGGTTGAGTTTTGACCTCGCCAAAATATTCGAACACCGCCTGCTCTGAATACGCGCCGGCTTCGCCTTGAAATGCAATCTTCATAATAACTCCACTGCTCTCAATTATTATTTTACTTTCTCCGCCCATTCGACGATTCTTCTGAATCCTTCTTCCACATCTCCATCCGAAGCGGCGATGGTCATGCGCACAAAGCCTTCGCCTTGTTCGCCGAACGCCGAACCGGGAATCAATCCAACGCCAACTTCTTCGAGAATATGTTCGCAAATTTCAACGGACGTCATTTTGAGCGGACGCATATCCAGGAAAAAGTAGAACGCACCCATCGGCGGCGTGACCAAAACCCTTTCGCTTTCCAATTCATGCGATATTCGCAACACCAACTCGCGGCGCCGCGCATACGCGGTGCGCATATTTTCGGTGGCTTGCCGAACCGCGGGATCAGTCAACGCAAACGCCGCGGCTTTCTGGACGAATGGCGCGACACACGTAATCGAATTTTGTCCTGCCTTGAGCGCGTTCTCGATCACGCGCGCCGGCGCGGCCAGATAACCAACTCTCCAGCCTGTCATCGCAAAAGTTTTCGACATGCTGTTAATTAAAAGCGTGTGTTCCTTCGCTCCATCAAACGCCGCGGCAGAAGTCGGCTTTTCGCCGTAATATAAATTTTCATAGACCTCGTCGCTCACGATCCATAAATCATGCGCGGCGGCAAAATCCTGCAACCTTTGCAAATACTCGCGTGTCGGATATACCCCGGTTGGATTGGCTGGATAATTCAACACGATCACACGCGTCTTCGATGTCAATGCCTTTTCCCAGGATTCAAACAACGGGATGAAGCTGTTTTCGGCGGGCGCGGGCACACGGATCACATTGCCGCGCAGCATGATCGCCATATTCGAATGAGTCGCCCACGAAGGATCGGGAATCAACACTTCATCGCCCGGATTCAACACGGATTGCATCGCCAAATAATAGGCGTGGATTCCGCCATGAGTAATCAGCAATTCCGTTTCCGGGTCGTATGAAACGGAATGGTCGCGTTGAAGTTTTATCGAAGCCGCGCGTCTCAATTCCATCAAACCGCGGCTCGGCGCGTAATGGGTCAAACCGTCCTGCATCGCTTTGAGCGCGGCATCCAGCACTGCAGGCGGCGTTGCAAAATCCGGGTCTCCAGTTTGCAAGCCAACGATCGCGCGTCCCGCGGCTTTCAGCGCATGGACGCGATCTGCCATCGCAACCGTATGGGATTGGCGAATCATTTCAAACTGGGTATTTAATATGTTCATCAAGAATTCCTTCGACAGTTGGAAATCGTGCAGTGGATCAATTCTATCTCACATCCGCCTGAACGAGTTTGCCTGGAAAAATAATTCGGGGCTTGATTGAATAGCAAATGATGGAGTAAACTACATTGGATTGTAAATGATCGACAAAGTTATTATGAAATAACGCAGGAGGATTTCCATGAACTCGAAGAATGATAAGCGTAGTTTTCGTTCCAACACTGGCATGCCCGGCACGATCAACTCACCTCGTAGAGCCGGCAAGAGACCAGCCAAGAAAAATTCCGTCGTCAATCTCATGGTTTTTATCGTCAGCGCATTGATCGTAATCATGATCGCCGCCTGTGGCTTGGGAATCCTCTACTTCCAGAGCAAGGGGAATGGCGCATCAATACCTTCCACACAAATAAATGTCTCGACGATCATCGCAGGCACATCAATCGCCTCGAAGATACAAACCAAGGCGGCCGCGCCGCGGGCCACATCCACGATGGCCATCGTTCCATCGGTGACGCTTGCGCCCTCCTTCACGCCCATCCCAACCAACACATCTTTCATTGTTTCCACACCTGGGAAGGTTCCCCCACTTATCGTTTATCCCACCAAAGTTTCCTGCTGTGTTTATTGCAGCGGCAATCTGCCTCAGCCTTGCGGTAACCAGTGTCTCGCAAAATATGACCTGTGTACCGTACCGGCCGGTTCCGGTTGCGCCTGCAAAAAATGATCTCCGCAACAGACGAATGATCCTGAATTCGAATCTGCCGAGACACTTAGCCTGACTTTTAATATAATGGACAATTGCTCATTTGTCATGATATGCTATGGCACATAGCCAACCTTCATTCTAAATTGGATTCCCAGGCGCGCGAAAGTGCGCTCCTGAACATCGAAAAGGAAATTTATGTCTTACGCCACACGCATTGCAAATCTCAAGCCAGAGGGCGCTTATCAAGTTCTGGCACGCGCCAATCAATTGGAAGCCGAGGGCCGGGAGATTATTCACCTCGAAATCGGCCAGCCCGATTACGCGACGTTCGAGAACGTAAGCGAGGCGGGCATCGCCGCGATTCGAGCCGGTCATACCCGTTACACACCGCCCTCAGGAATGCCGTCTTTGCGCGAAGCAATCGCCGAGGATAGCGGACAGCGGCGCGGCATCAGCATCCAACCTGATGAAGTGGTAATCAGTCCCGGTGGAAAACCCAACCTGTTCTTTCCGACCCTGGCACTGGTCGAACCGGGAGACGAAGTCATCTATCCCGATCCCGGCTTCCCTACCTATGAAGCGATGATTGGCCTGGCGGGCGGCGTTCCCATGCCCGTGCCATTGCTGGAAGAAAGCAATTTTTCATTCGACCTGGATGTGTTTGACCGGCTGGTCAGCAAGCGCACCAAGTTAATCATCCTGAATTCCCCCAGCAATCCCACTGGCGGAGTGATTCCGCTCGCCGATTTGGAACACATTGCACAAAAGGCGCAGGAATTTAATTGCTGGGTCATGTCGGATGAAATTTACGCGCGCCTCGCCTACGACGGATTGAAGATAAGCTCCATCGCGTCCTTGCCCGGTATGAAGGAACGCACCGTCATCGTAGATGGTTTCTCCAAAACATATTCGATGACCGGCTGGCGACTCGGCTACGGGATCATGCCGCGCGAACTGGCTTCGCGCGTCGATCTTTTGCTGACGCATTCCGTGGGGTCCACGGCACACTTCACGCAATTTGCCGGGCTGGAAGCCATCACCGGGCCGCAGGATATGGTGGATGTAATGGTGGCAGAATACCAGCGCCGGCGCGATGTAATCGTTAACGGATTAAATCAAATCGCTGGCTTCATTTGCCAGAAACCACAGGGCGCGTTTTATGCGTTCCCAAACATCAAAGGAACCGGAATGAAATCGAATGAACTCGCCAACCTGCTTTTGGAAAAGGCGGGTGTGGCGTTATTACCCGGTTCATCCTTCGGCGAATTCGGCGAAGGTTACCTGCGTTTGTCATATGCCAATTCGATTGAGAACATTAAGAAGGGAATGCAACAGATTAAATCCGTGCTGGGTTGAGAATCACGGAGTTGCGATTCGTTCTTAAATGTTTCAGAGAACTTCCCAATCCGTTCGTTGGAAGGGATTTAATTTTGACGCCTTATTGTGCCCGCTCAATAAAGATCGGAAGACTCCTGTTTTGGGATTCTTTCGATAACCGGGGGCAACAGATTTAACCGCTACTCACTAACCCAAGGTTTTTGAAAAGCGTGTCGAACGAGACACGCTTTTTCTAATACAGGGAGAATTTCTTTATCTATTCTTGACCTTTTCCCTATTTTTCTTGCTCCCATTTTGACTGCTAATTGCATACACTCAAACAACGGAGGCATCCATGTCTGATCTAATTTACATTGGTCTTAGTCTGTTGTTCCTGGCTCTCAGCTATTGGTTCATCCTCGCTTGTGAGAAGCTGATGGAGGATCAATCATGAACGTGTTGTATATCATCGTTGGGCTGATCACGCTGATTCTTTTTGTGTATCTGGTGCTTGCACTTGTTAAACCGGAGTGGTTCGGATGAACATCTACAGTTGGATTCAACTCATTTTCTACATGGTGGTTCTGCTGGCGCTTGCCAAGCCGCTTGGGACATTTATGGCCAAAGTGTACCAGGGCGAACATACATTTCTCGACCCGGTATTTGGCCCCGTTGAGCGATTCATTTATCGTCTTGCAGGCGTTCATGCTGACGAAGAAATGAACTGGAAAGTCTATGCCATCGCCTTGATGCTCTTCAATGTTCTGGGTCTGTTCGTTGTATATGCCTTGCAGCGTTTGCAGGGATACTTGCCGCTTAACCCAGAGGGCTTCGGCGCGGTGACGCCCGACTCATCTTGGAATACCGCGGTCAGCTTCATCACAAATACGAACTGGCAGGGCTATGGTGGTGAAACGACCATGAGCTATTTGACCCAAATGATGGGACTAACGGTACAGAATTTTATGTCAGCCACAACAGGCATGGTCGCTGCAATTGCATTGATCCGCGGTATGGCCCGCCATACCACCGATAAGATCGGCAATTTCTGGGTGGATATAACTCGCACGACTTTATATATTTTATTGCCGCTGGCTTTTGTGCTGTCGCTTGTGCTTGTTTCGCAAGGCGTGGTGCAGACTTTCAGCCAATACAAAACCGTCTCGCTATTACAGCCGACCAGCTTCCAACAACCCAAGACCGATGCCAATGGCAATCCTGTAAAAGACGCGTCGGGCAACCCGGTGATGGATACCGTTCCTTTGACTGAGCAAACGCTGGCAGTTGGTCCCGCGGCTTCGCAAATCGCGATCAAGCAATTGGGAACGAACGGCGGCGGATTCTTTAACGTAAACTCCGCACATCCGTATGAAAATCCAACGCCCTTCGCGAACTTCCTCGAGATGCTATCCATCTTGATGATCCCCGCCGCGTTGGTTTACACCTTCGGTAAGATGGTAGGTGATACGCGTCAAGGTTGGGCCATCTTGGCAGCGATGACCATTATCTTTGTCGTTCTGCTGGCTGGAACCGTTTGGGCCGAACAAGGGGGCAACCCAGCCATTGCAAAACTAGGTGTGGATATAAAACAAAGCAATATCAATCCAGGCGGGAACATGGAAGGCAAGGAAGTCCGNNAATATGGAAGGCAAGGAAGTTCGTTTTGGCGTTGCCAATTCAGCATTATGGGCTACGGCTACAACTGCCGCTTCCAATGGCTCAGTCGACTCGATGCATGACTCGAACATGCCACTCGGCGGCTTGATCCCGTTGTGGCTCCTGCACTTAGGTGAGATCATTTATGGTGGAGTTGGATCTGGGTTATATGGCATGCTGGCCTTCGTCATTGTGGCAGTCTTTGTCGCGGGATTGATGGTTGGACGTACACCGGAATATTTGGGCAAAAAGATCGAATCCTATGAGATGAAAATGGCCTCACTCATTTTGTTAATTCCGATCTTAACCGCTTTGGGCGGCACAGCCATTGGAGTTTTGACTCCAGCAGGTCAAGCAGGAGTCCTTAACCCCGGCCCGCATGGTTATACTGAGATCCTTTATGCGTTCTCTTCAGCCACGGCGAATAACGGAAGCGCCTTTGCAGGACTAAGTGTCGATACCCCTTTCTATAACACTGCCTTGGGTGTCATTATGTTCTTTGCGCGTTTTTGGTTGTTAATTCCGGCGCTGGCAATCGGCGGTTCGTTAGCACGCAAGAAAAAGGTCCCAGCGGGCGCGGGAACTTTGCCGACCCATACACCGCTGTTTATTGCATGGATAATCGCGGTCGTCATCATTGTTGGCGCGCTTGGCTTCCTCCCCGCATTGGCATTAGGCCCAATCGTCGAACATTTGATGATCTTTGCTCATTAGAATGGATTTAGAGAATGAATACACCCATTAAAAAGAAATCTGTTTTTCAACGCGAGCTTTATCAACGCGCCGTTCTTGATTCGTTTATCAAATTAAACCCGCGCTGGATGGTCCGCAACCCCGTCATGTTCGTTGTCGAAGTTGGCAGCCTGCTGACCACCTGCTTATGGATCCAAGCGTTATTTGGATACGGCGAAGCACCTACTGGATTTATTGGCGGGGTAGCCTTGTGGTTGTGGTTTACCGTCTTATTTGCCAACTTCTCCGAAGCCGTCGCAGAAGGGCGCGGCAAAGCTCAAGCCGAAGCCTTGAGAAAGACGCGTCAAACCACGCAGGCGAAAAAGTTGAAGATTCAAGATCATGAATCTAAATATGATCTCGTAGCTTCAACCACA
>PLNY01000330.1 GCA_003141915.1 Anaerolineae bacterium
TAGGCCACCCCGTCTATCGCAGCGGCCTGGCGCTCGCTTTGAAATGGCCCGCGTAAAGGAGATCAGCATGGACACCTACGAACTCTATGATCTCAAAGTCACCACGCTGACGCCGCTGCATATCGGGAGCGGACGTGAGTTGTTGAATGAGTATGATTACGCGGTTCATAAGGGGCAGACCTGGCGTTTGAACGATGCGGCCATCCTCGATGCGCAATTGGTGGAGGATGACCCGAAGATTGCTGATCGTTTGGCGCGCATCCCGCCCGCACAATTGTTGAGCGATAAGGATTTTGATCCTGCAAAACCATTCTTCCGTTACGTCATCAAAGGCATCCCGCGCTCCGAAGAGACCGGCGCGCAGGTGAGCGAGCAACTGAAGGATACGTTTGACCATCCGTTCCTGCCGGGTTCTTCGTTGAAGGGTTCATTGCGGACCGTGATCGCCTGGACCGCATGGAATGAATTGAAGCTCAAAGCCAGCCCCGCCAAATTAAAGCCGCGCCGTGAATGGGCTGGGCAGGGATATGAACAGGAAATCTTCGGCAAAGATCCCAATCACGATTTCCTGCGCGCTTTGCAGGTGAGCGATAGCAAGGCCATCGGTGCGGAAGAGTTGATCCTGTTGAATGCGCGTGTAGTCAATCGCGGCGGGACAATGGCCGCACCGGTCGAAATGGAAGCGATTCGCGCCAATGCCGTGTTCAATTGCACGCTCAAAGTGGATTTGAGTTTATTATCTGAATGGGCGGAGAAATACGACCTTAAATTGCGCGGCAAGGATTGGTTGGTGAACCTGCCGAAGTTGGCGAACGTGCGTGCACAACAACGCCTGAAGAGCGATGCCGATTGGTTCAAGGCAGTAGAAAGTGCGAAGAAGGTGGCGGGCTTCCTACAGGAAATTGCAAACGCCAATCTCTCGCCCACACAATTCATTTTGCAACTCGGCTGGGGCACGGGCTGGGAAGATAAAACTTTGGGATCGCGGTTGCAGGAAGATTCTTCTTTCATGGAACGCATTATTGCCGATTACCGCCTGACGCGCGGCAAGCGTCATGCAGGCGATCCCTTCCCCAAGAGCCGACGCGCGGCGATCTCATTTGCCAAAGGCGCGGATGGAAAGATAGAAGAGATGCCAGCCTCGCCGATGGGCTGGGCGCTGGTGGAGATGACGAAGAGAACGTAAAGGATGTCATGGCGCGTGGCAATCCTAATTATCACTAAACAGGAGATTGCCACACTGAGAGNNCTCGCAACACTTGCACCTGCATGCAAGTGCAGGTGAAGGCGCGCGGCAATCTCGTTTTGTAAGCAACTAAATGTTACAGGAGATTGCCACACTGAGAGAACGCAGTGCTTCGTCGCTACGCTCCTCGCAATGACAGATTTATAGTGAGGTTGAGATGGATGGTGTGCAACTGGTGATCGAAGCTTTGAAGTTCTTTGAGAACGTTCAACCTGGCATGGACGGGATGATTGCGACTGGCACCGTGCTCGCCGCTGGCACAAAAGCCAGCATCTATGTGATTCAAAAAGGTGCGAAGATGGTGTCCTATCTGATCACGCCGAAGAAGAAAGAAACTCCTGGAAGCCGAAAGCCAACTCTCAAGTCCGGGCAAGAAGGGAAGGTGACCAAGAAAGATGTGGCTATCGTGATTGACATCAATCACCGTACGCTGACACATGTTGCAGAGTATCTTGATTCAAAGAAAATAGATGCCGATTTCATTGTCATTACCAATGACCCCGCTTACAGCGATAAAATCCAAATGCTCAATTATAAAAACCAGAAGGAATGGGAAGCCATCCTGAAAGATTTTGCTTCACACATGACCAAAATCCAACGCGCAGTAGGCTCTGCCAGAGTGCACATCTTCCAGAGCACGCCGCTGGCTTTATCATTCGGGCTGGGTTGTGTATGGGGCACGGTGCATCCCGGTACGATCTATCATTATGAAGGCGGTACGTACTATCCAGTTCTGCATGTAACGCGCGATTGGAAAACAGGCTAACTCCCATGGACTTGTTCTCCCTCATCCTCACGTTGCGTCCGCTCAAGCCAGCCGCGCCCGAACAGCCCCTGCCGCGCTGGTGGGGCACCGCCGCACATCATTTGTGTTTGCAAGCCATCCAGCAATCTGATGAGAACTTGAGCGCGGCACTGCACGAAGGCTCGGAACTGCGCCCGTTCACAACATCCACGCTGATGGGGCGCTTTCCAGGACACCAGCTCGACCTGCAAGCCGATTATCTCCTGCGCTTCACAGGACTCAACCGACAGGTATCCGAGGCGCTCTATGCGGCAACGCAAACAGGTGCAGCACTTGCGCCGGGGGCGGTGGTGCAGTTGGAATTTTTGGACTTTCAAGTACGGGCGGTGTGGTGCGAGAATGGTTCGCACCCGCTGGCAGGGCAGATGGATTATTCGGAACTGGCGGCGGCTTCACTTCTGGAAGCGGAGGCGGCTGACCGGTACGTGAACTTTCGCTTCGCCTCGCCGACCGGCTTTCATCGCAATGGACGACAGGTGCCGTATCCTTTGCCAGAACTGGTGATCGGAAGCCTGCTGGAGCGTTGGAACGCCTTTGCGCCGATTGCCTTCCCAGCCGAGGCGCGGCGCTACGCGGAGGAATGTTTGTATCTGAGCCAACTCCAGATCCGCAGCCGCGGTGTGAAGGTGGCGGCTGGGTATGAGATCGGGCTGGTGGGCTCGGTCAGTTTCGGCACGCTGAATTACGACCGCTATTGGATGAGCCTGATGCAGACGCTGGCGCGGTTTTCGTATTATTCAGGTGTGGGTGTGAAGACCGGCATGGGCATGGGGCAGTGCCGCAACGCCGAGCGGCGGCAGCGGAAAGCGCGGGTATCTTCAGGGAACGACGCAAACTCATAGTTCATTTTGAGCCTTAACAACTGAATAGCAATTAACAAACAAAGCCATTCCCGTAAGGTATATTCATTGCGTGATCGTGGCAGGATAAGGTTGCGTTTATCCTCCAAAATATAATGTCCCGCGTAAGCCCTTGCGCATTGCAAGGGCTCCGCTAAGAACAGCGGATGATAAGCGAATTGAAAGCCCTCGTCAAAACGATGGGGGCTTTTTCTTGTATGCTATAATCCCATCCCGAAAGGCGATGAATGCTTCAGAAGTTTGCCTGCCCTGCCTGCACTGCGTTCTTCGGTGTGGTTGTTTCAGGATCAGTGTATTCCCTCTACGAGGACTTCGCGGGGCTTCCCCAGGCTTGAAAGGTTTTTATGCTCCAGAAATTTGTCAGTGTCTTCGGGGGCGACCCCAATAAACGTACCGTTGAAAAATTAGCAGGGATTGTGGATGAGATCAATTCGCTTGAGCCAGAGTTTGAACAGCTCAGCGATGAGGCTCTGCGCGCCAAGACGGAAGAGTTTCGTTCAAAACTGACCCCCACCCTTCCTCCCCCATTTTCGGAGAAAATGGGGGAGGCGGAGGAGGGGGTGCAAGACATCCTCGAAGAAATCCTCCCCGAAGCGTTCGCGGCGGTGCGTGAGGCCTCGAAGCGCACGATTGGATTGCGTCATTATGATGTTCAAATGCTGGGCGGGATCGTTTTGCATCGCGGCCAGATCGCTGAGATGAAAACCGGCGAAGGCAA
>PLNY01000180.1 GCA_003141915.1 Anaerolineae bacterium
AGCCGATATGATTTCCCGCGGTGCCGTTCCTGCAGATGTGATGAAGACATTGCCGGACCCCAAAGTTTTGGCTGCTGCGGTTGCCCCTACCGTTGCTCAGTTGACTACTGCGAAAACGTTAATTACTGGTGGTTGGCTCACGACTGTTGGTGTAGCTATCCCAACGGCTGCTCCGTAAGGTTATGACGACTGTTGCTGTAAAGCGGGACGCACCCTCGGCGCGTCCCGCTCCTTCCAAGTTTTCATGGGCATGGCTCGGAGTTATGCCCTTCTTTTTGTTCGCATTTATGTTTTTGATTTATCCCTCCTCGACGATTGCTGTTGGGAGTTTTCAAGATACGAATACACATGTATTCACGTTCCAAAACTTCGTGCATCTCTTGCGTGATCCTAATCTGATAGGTGCTTATTGGATCAGTATTAAGATTAGCCTGATTACCTCGCTGGGTGGTGGTATCTTCGGATTCTTGCTGGCCTACTCGGCCATTCGGGGTGGCTTGCCTCCCTTCATGCGTTCCAGCCTTATGACCTTTTGTGGAGTGGCCTCGAACTTTGCTGGAGTCCCACTGGCTTTTGCGTTCATTGCCTTGCTCAGCCCGGCCGGAGTGTTGACCGGTTGGCTGAAGGCAATGGGTTACAATCCATATTTCCACGGATTCCAACTTTACACTTTCTGGGGATTGAGCCTTGTGTATATGTACTTCCAGTTTCCGTTGATGGTGTTGGTCATCGCGCCGGCGATTGACGGCTTGCGGCGAGAGTGGCTTGAGGCTGCAGAGAATCTGGGAGCATCTAGTTTTCAGTATTGGCGATACGTTGCATTTCCAATTCTCTTGCCCTCCATATTGGGCACGATGATCCTACTGTTTGGAAACTCTTTTGGTGCGTTTGCAACCGCACAGGCACTGACAGGTGGTCAGATTAATCTGGTGTCCATCGTGATTGGAGACCAGTTGCGCGGTGACGTTCTGGGCGATGCTGGTTTGGGATATGCATTAGCGTTGGGGATGGTAGTTNNGTTGTCATGGCAATAGCGATTACCGGATACACAGTGCTCCAGAGACAATCTGAGAGGTGGTTGCGATGAAGCGCAGCGGTGTGGTTTGGTCCTGGTTTTGGATGATCCTCGGTATCCTTTATTTTTTTCTTCCACTGGTAGCTACGTTTCTTTTCTCTCTGCGTGCGAAGCTTGGGATTTTAAGTTTCCTGGCCTATCAGCAGCTTTTCACTGATGATGACTTTATAAAAGGCTTCTCATTTTCGGTCCTTTGGGGTGTGCTCACTATCATTGTTGGAATCTTGATCTTCGTTCCTACCGCATACTGGGTCCGTCTGCGGCTGCCACAATTTCGAACTGCGGTCGAGTTTATCACTCTGCTTCCATTCGTGGTTCCGGCAATTGTATTTGTTTTTGGATTGGTGCGAACTTTCAGCCACCCGCCGTTTCTAATCGTTGACAGCCCAGCGCTGCTGGTTGCCGGCTACACCGTGTTATCGATGCCCTATATGTATCGCGCCATAGATACGGGTTTGCGAGCCATCGATGTGCGCACCTTGACCGAAGCCGCACAGAGTTTGGGTGCCGATTGGGCGACGATCCTTTTTCGCATCATCCTACCTAATATACGCGTGGCCATTCTAAGCGGGGCTTTCCTAAGCTTTGCGATTGTGATGGGTGAGTACATTTTAGCGCAGTACCTTGCCAAACCGGCTTTCGCTCCCTTCCTAGCCTTCTTGATCCAACAAAAAGCCTATGAGCCAGCGGCGGCTACTGTGGTGAGTTTTGCTCTTACTTGGGCATGCATGGGGATCATCAATCTTTTCGGTCGCGGTCGTGGGCAGGCGCCAATTGCAGGTGGACACTAAGCCATTCGAGGAAAACCGAAATGATACATTTAACGCTTTCCAACATTTCAAAAGAATACGGTAGCACCACCGTAGTGCAGGATTTCAACCTCGAAGTGGAAAAAGGAGAGTTCGTTTCTTTTCTTGGACCTTCGGGCTGCGGCAAAACAACTACCTTGCGCATGGTGGCTGGCTTTGAAATCCCCACAACCGGTACGATCACCATGGATGGCCTGGACATTACCAAAAATGCCCCAAACCAGCGAAATGTGGGCATGATCTTTCAGGCATATGCGTTGTTTCCCAACATGACTGTCGCTCAGAATATTGGCTTTGGGTTGCAAATCCGCAGGGAATCCAAATCTGTAATCAAACAGCGCGTGGAGGAAATGCTGGCATTGATCCGTCTGGAACAGCATGCCGACAAATATCCCTTCCAACTTTCCGGTGGACAGCAGCAACGCGTTGCGCTAGCTCGTGCTCTTGCGAATCAACCGCAGGTACTTTTGTTGGACGAACCTCTCTCCGCATTAGATGCGAAGATCCGCGTTCAACTTCGCGCCGAGATTCGCGCCATTCAAAGAAAGACAGGCATCACTGCCATCTTCGTCACACACGATCAGGAAGAGGCATTGTCTATTTCCGACCGCGTCGTTGTGATGTATGAAGGCAAGATGGAACAAGTTGGAACTCCATTCGAGATTTATAACTTCCCACAGACTGCATTCGTTGCGAACTTTGTCGGTACGTTGAATACGGCCGCTGCCGAAGTGACTGATCCTTCCAAGGGCTTGATTTCGATAGATGGAATTCAAATAGAATCAGCGGAAGACCTGAAGGATAAACAGAATGGCGATAAAGTGAACATTGCGATTCGTCCTGAAAGATTCAGCTTTGCTTCGGACGGAAAGAAGGCCAATGTGATGGATTGCCGCATCGAAAATATTACCTTCCTCGGTTCGGTCGTTCGTATCCGAGTTTCGATCGGGGATACAAAATTTAACATGGATACGTTTAATAATCCATTCCTTGAATTGCCCAAGATCGGCGATACGTCTCAAGTCACCTGCTCGCGTGAAGCGGTTTTGGTTTTGAAGAATTAAATAGAACTCTTGCATAAGTCATGATGTAAGTTTATCTTGTGTTTTTTTCTGCCACGGATTTCACTGATTTGCACTAATTTTTAAAAATCAGTGAGAATCTGTGCTAATCCGTGGCAAGGAAATACTTTTGCAAGAGGTCTAATATACACGGTTGCACGAAGGTGTTGATGTCTTCGCGTCGAAAATTTTATCTTTTACTGGTAGTGGCAATTTCTTTTGCGGCGAGCCTCGCCTGCGGTCTAAGCGCGACTGCCCCCGCCCAATCCTCGATGCCGATTAGTTTACAACAGACACAAGTTTCTGAATTAAATACTCAAGCTGCTGCAACTCCTGCAACAACAGCTCAAGTGTTTCTGTCGGTGATTAGTACCCAGCCAGTTGGCGCGCCTACAATTGCTCCCGCAATTCCAGAATCTCGGCGATTAACTTTGGAATATCCACCCCATATCCGCGTTGGCGACTCGGATGTGGTTCGTTTGACTCTTGAAGTGGATACGCTTGGCAACATCACACCTACCGCGGAAATTAGCGGAAATATTGTCAATGGAAAGATTGTGCAGATTCCAAATGCGTATGATACCCATAATGTCTTTGCAGAAGCGCGTATTGATATCGCAGGATTGAATGTCCAACCACCGGATATTCAAAGCGAGTCTTTGACACAGGGTCAGCCTGTAACGTTTTATTGGAGCGTTCAACCGACAAGTGCAGGAACCTTTCGAGGAACGGTCTGGTTTTATTTGCGTTTTGTGGACAAAGTCAGCGGGGCAGAAAGCCGACAAACGGTATCCGCTCAACCGATCCAGATTGATGCGAACAACTTTTTTGGATTCTCCGGCGGCGCTGCTCGGACGGCTGGCGGAATCGGTTCCGTCGTTGGCGCTGTTTTGGGATTTCCTTTTGCAAGCGATATTTTGAAATGGTTGTATGGCAGGTTGAAGAAATCCGCATAACTAATGGATGCATAAATATATGACGAAAATCACCTAAAAATTGACGCTGATCCGTATTGCCCTCGGTTATTAATGGTACAATTTTGCCCATGTTTTTTGGCGCAGGCGAAATTTTTTATCGGAGCAGATATGCAAAATGAATGGTTGTACATCGGCTTGTTCCTTGTGATTGCAACGCTTATCCCTGTGGCAGCTCTTGTGACTTCGTGGATCGTTTCTCCCAAGAAGCCCAACCCGATCAAGCAGAGCACTTATGAATGCGGGATGGAAACAGTGGGCGAGAACTGGGTTCAGTTCAAGGCCCAGTATTATATTTTTGCACTTGTGTTTTTGGTCTTCGATGTGGAGACGGTATTCCTTTTCCCGTGGGCGGTTTCGCTTGGCAGGCTTTCGCTTTTTGCGGTGATTGAAGGTATCGTCTTCATCCTGATCCTCATCGCAGGACTCATTTACACCTGGCGCAAGGGGATGCTGGAGTGGGCTTAAACTCGTTGATATTTTAAAAGGCTGAAAGGCTTAAACCTTCCAGCCTTTTCTTTGTGTAAAAGAACCCTCACTCTTTGTCCCTCTCCCTGCTTCCTTCGGAAGTGCTTCGCGAGAAGAGGGGTTGAGGTGAGAGAGTGATAGGAGCATTCATGAACTTGTGGAACGATCCTGTTAATTTTATTGCTCATTGGCTGACCAGCCTTTTCGTTGGTTGGGGAATGGCAGGCTGGCTTGCCAGTTTGATCATCCAATTGATCGGCGTGATTGTGTTGATCTTGTTGATGATGCTATTCGACATTTTCCTGGTCTGGGTGGAGCGCAAAGTAGTGGCGCGCTTTCAAGACCGGCTTGGACCGAATCGGGTTGGACCATTCGGACTCATTCAGCCCTTTGCCGACATCATCAAACTCCTTATTAAGGAAGATATAACGCCCGACGGCGCGGACAAGGTGGTTTATAACCTGGCGCCGATCCTGTCTTTGATGTCGGTGTTGTTGTTGTGGGCGATTGTGCCGCTGGCGCCTGTGATCTTTGGCGTGGACTTGAACGTCGGAGCGTTGTACATCATCGCGGCCGGTTCCATCGGAACGCTTTCTATTATCATGGCCGCGTGGTCATCCAATAATAAATATGCTTTAATCGGCGCGTTTCGTCAGGTGGCAGTTCTGGTTTCATTTGAAATCCCGATGATCGCCACCATGCTCATCCCGACAATTTTAGCGGGCTCGATGGGTATGAACGAAATCGTTCAGGGACAACAAACTGTTTGGTATGTGGTGCTCGCCCCAATCGCTGCGATCATTTTTATGATCGCAGCCATCGCGGAGTTGGGTCGTTCGCCGTTTGATTTAAATGAAGCGGAATCGGAAATCGTCGCGGGCTTCCATATCGAATACACGGGCATGAAGTTCGGTTTGTTCTACGCGGGTGAACTCTTACACGCCTTCACTTTTGGCGGCTTCTGGGCGATTTTGTTCCTAGGCGGTTATCATTTCTTTGGGCTGGAGAATCTCGGCCCACTGGTGGCGGCAGTGATTTTATTTGCCAAGGCGATGTTCGGTTATTGGGTCATCATGTGGATCCGTTATACCGTGATGCGCATGCGTATTGATCATATGCTCGCTTTCAACTGGAAGTTCTTAACGCCGGTGGCGTTTGTCTTGTTGATGCTGACGGCTTTAATGAATACGCTTCTGCGCGGAACCCCAAGCGGAGTCTACATCTTGGGCATGTTCCTAACGAATGTTTTGCTCGGCTGGATCATCGTCGAGATTCTGCGCGGATACAGCCGCAGTGAACGTCAAAAGACTCAAAATGTCGCACCAGCCGCGGCGACGGCACATCATTAGGAGAACGACATGACTGCCATGCAAATTTTCTTTCTGATTGTCGGATTGGTCATTCTCGGCTCGGCGTTGATGGTGGTTACAACCGGTAATCTCATTCACGCCGCGTTGTGGTTGATCGTCACATTATTCGGCGTTGCGGTATTGTTTGCCATTCTCAATGCCAGCTTCCTGGCCGTGGTGCAAGTGGTGGTTTATATCGGTGCCATCGCCATTCTGTTCATCTTCGCCGTGATGTTGACTCACAAGGAAATGCGCGACCGCGGTCCGCAGTTGAACAACTCATGGTGGTTGAACGCCATCATCTCGCTGCTGACTTTCGGCGGATTATTCTGGATGCTTCAGAGTTGGAATGGCTTCTCGAAAGTCGCCGCCGATTTCCCGTCCAGTTATGACGCGGTGGGGCAATTGGGCAATGCGCTCATCTCGCCAGATGCATTTGTTCTTCCATTTGAAGTCGCATCGGTTTTATTGCTCGCCGCTTTGGTCGGCGCGGTCTATATTGCATTCAATCCCCATTCTGGGGACTCTCGGAAATAGGAGTTCTGATGATCCCGCTTTCCTGGTTTCTTATTCTTTCAGCGGCATTGTTTAGCATCGGGTTATTTGGCGTGCTCTCGCGCAAGAACGCCGTCGCGATTTTGCTCGGCATCGAATTGATGCTGAATGCGGCGAACATTAATCTGGTTTCGTTCTGGCGTTACGGCGATGTTTCGCAGATGGCAGGGCAGGTGTTTGCGATTATCGTTTTCGCGGTTGCCGCATCGGAAGTGGCTGTAGGCTTGGCGCTGGTTATTTCGGTCTATCGCCGACGCAATACGGTGATCGCCGATGAAATTGATTTGATGAAGTGGTAGGAGCGACATGACGACCGAAACATTGATCTGGCTAATTCCTTTACCGCCCATCCTTGCGTTCTTTTTGATTGTGTTATTTACGAATCGAAATAAAGCGCTCAGTCACAGCGTGGCGATCGGCGCAGCGTTGCTTTCATGGCTGGGTGCGATGATCGTTTTTGTGCGCGCCATCGGCACACCTGATTTGGGAAAGACTCCATTCGCTTCATTTATTAATTGGATTCCCACGGCGGATACGTGGCTCAAAGTCGGTGTTCAGATTGATCCGCTAGGTGCAGTTGTGTTGTTCTTTGTGGCGTGGACGGTCTTGATGATTTTCATCTACAGTGTTGGCTATCATAACTACGGACAGCCTGCCGGTGATCATGATCAACCCGGATNNACATCAGGTTCCATCTGTCGAACCGATGTACTCGCGCTTCTTTGCCTTTATTAGTTTATTTGCGTTCGGCATGTTTACGCTTGTGGTTTCCGATAACTTGCTGACCTTGTTTGCAGGTTGGGAAATCATGGGCTTATGTTCGTATCTATTGATTGGTTTTTGGTATGCAAAAGAATCGGCGCGCAACGCGGCAGTGAAAGCGTTCATGACCACGCGCGTCGGCGATGTGTTCATGCTATTGGGCATCGCTTTCCTTTATAGTGCAACCGGTTCATTGTCATACCGCGATATTTTTCAGCCGCAGGNNTGGTTGCCGGATGCGATGGAAGGTCCAACGCCGGTCAGTGCGATGATCCATGCTGCGACGATGGTTTCGGCGGGCGTTTACATGGTCATCCGCATGTTCCCGCTCATCAGCCTCGACCCGAAGACGATGACCGTGATCGCGTTCATTGGAACGTTCACTGCCATCTTTGCCGCGACGATTGCGGTCGCACAAAACGACATCAAACGCGTGTTAGCTTATTCAACGATCTCGCAACTTGGTTTCATGATTGCCGCGTTGGGTGTGGGGGCGTACGTCGCCGCGGCGTTTCATCTGGTTACTCATGCATTCTTCAAAGCATTGCTCTTCCTCGGTTCCGGTTCCGTCATCCATGGAATGGAGCACGGTGTTTTGCATACCGGCGATCACAAGGTTGATCCGCAAAATATGTTCAAAATGGGCGGCTTGCGTAAGTTGATGCCGATCACGTTCTGGACTTTTCTGATCGGCGGTTTTGCCCTTTCCGGCTTTCCACTTCTGACAGCGGGTTTTTGGTCGAAGGATGAAATCCTCGCCGTCGCATTCAGCAATGGAGATTTCGTTGTCTTTCTTACCTTGGCGGTTGCCGCGTTCCTGACCGCGTTCTATACCATGCGCCAAATCACTTTGACCTTCCTTGGCGAGCCGCGCACAAAAGAAGCGGAGCACGCTCACGAGACTCCCTGGACGATGACTCTTCCGCTCGTTGTGTTGGCCGTCTTTGCAATTGGTTATGGATGGGTTGGCATTCCGAAGGATTTCCTTGGCTTGCATCTGCATCCAGGTTGGTTCCCAGAATTTGTTGGAAGTACGTTAGCGGTCACGCCTGCAGAGTCTCCATTCAGTTGGATTGTGTTCGGAACGTCTTTGCTGGTCGCGTTGGGCGGCTTGTTTTTTGGTTGGCTGGCTTATCGCAATGTGACTGCGCCTGAACAGGATAAACTCCAAATTCCATTGCTCAAGAACAAATATTATATCGACGAGCTTTACAGCTTCCTGTTCGTCAAACCTTCATATTGGTTTGCCGAAACCTTTGTTTATCAATGGGTGGACAAGGGTCTGATAGATGGCATTCTCCATCTGTTTGGTAAAGCCTCGAATGGCATCGGCTCAATCATTCGCAATTACTTTGACCTGCCGGTAATCAACCGATTTTTTGGCGATGGCACAGCTCATGTCACACAATGGACTGGACGTAACTTACGTCCGATTCAGTCCGGACGCATTCAGCAATATATGCTGGTTTCGTTGATTGTCTTGTTGGCGATTGCGGGCTTGCTTTACTACCTTCTGGTGATCGTGTAGCCGGATCGGAGCGATGTAATGGACTTTCTGAATTCCCATCTTCTCAGTTTGATCTTATTTATTCCCGCAGTAGCCGCGGTAGTGATGTTCTTCCTGCCGAAGGATGAAGCCAAATTCCTGCACTGGTTTGCATTCGTGGCAAGCCTGATTCCGTTTGCGCTATCTATCTATTTGTGGATTCAATTCAAACCCGATGCGCTGGGCTTTCAATTTCAAGAGCAATATGCATGGTACGCAGCCATCGGTTCTTCGCTTCATTTGGGAGTCGACGGTCTTTCGTTGACAATGGTTCTCTTGACCACGCTGTTGACGCCGCTGGCTCTGCTTGCTTCGTTCAGTGTTTCAGACCGCGTCAAGCCGTATTTGATGCTGTTCCTTTTTCTCGAGACGGGCATGCTCGGCGTCTTTATGACGATTGACCTGCTGATCTTTTTTGTATTCTGGGAAATTGGTCTCGTGCCGATGTACTTCCTCATCAATCAATGGGGCAGCGCTAATCGGAATTATGCTTCGCTCAAGTTCATGATCTACACGATGGGCGGCTCACTCGGACTCTTGCTCGGCATTCAATTGCTTGGCGCTCTCTTCGGGACTTTTGATCTGGCTACCATTATCACAAAATGGACTTCCGCTCAAGGTTCTTTGCTTGGCTTCCCAATCGCAACCGTTAAGGATGTCGTCTTTTGGGCTTTCGTGATTGCTTTCGCGGTCAAAGTTCCGATCTGGCCATTTCATACCTGGCTTCCTGATGCGCATACCGAAGCGCCAACTGCCGGTTCGATGTTATTAGCTGGAGTGTTGTTGAAACTTGGCGCATATGGATTCTTGAGACTCGTCCTGCCGCTTTATCCGGAACAAGCCAAGGCTTATGCACCTGCATTGGCTCTGCTTGCCACCGCCGCGATTGTCTTTGGCGCGTTCGCTTCATTCGCCCAAAATGATTTCAAACGACTCGTCGCGTATTCCTCGGTCAACCATATGGGCTTTGTAGTGCTCGGTATCGCCGCGGCCGCTATGGCGTCCGGAACGGCCGACGCGAGGATTGCAATGAACGGCGCCATTCTTCAAATGTTCAATCATGGTTTATCAGCGGCTGGCATGTTCTTCCTCGTTGGTGTGATCTATGAACGCACGCACACGCGTAACCTGGATGAGTTCGGTGGATTGTTCCCGCTGGTCCCAATTTATGGCGGCATCCTGATCTTTACTTCGATGGCATCGCTGGGTTTGCCCGGCTTGAATGGATTTGTTTCTGAGTTCCTTGTGGTGCGAGGCTCATATCCAATTCTGACCCCTTATACCGCGATCTCGATGCTTGGCCTGTTGTTCACTGGCGCGTATATTTTGAAGGGAATTTCGAAAGTCCTGCAGGGTCCGATGAATGAAAATTGGGCGCACGGCGAACATAAACTGACGGAGATCAGCACGCGTGAAATTATTGTCATGGTCCCGCTGATGACGTTGATTCTCATCATCGGCGTTTGGCCTGCGTGGATTTTGGATGTTATCAATAAAGCGGTGATGCACTTATTCTAAGAGGTGGATGATGGCTTTTCCTGTATTGAGCGTAATTGTTTTCACTCCAGCCGTGGCGGCAATGATCCTGTTGATGATCCCGGCCCAGCGAAAAACGGAAGCGCGCGGCGTGGCGTTAGCCGCCGCGACGTTTGCCTTGCTATTATCGTTGTGGGTCTATATCCAATATTTGACTCAGCATCTGACGGGTTATCAATTCGTTGAGCAATATAACTGGCTTCCTGCATTGGGCATCAGCTTGCATTTCGGCGTGGATGGGATGAGCGCTCCGCTGGTTTTATTAACCGGTGTGGTGATGTTTACCGGCGTCTTGATTTCATGGGGAGAGTTTGATGAAAAGTCGCATCTCTCCGCTGGAATTCAAGATCGTCCACGCGAGTTCTTTGCTTTTCTTTTCATTCTTGCCAGCGGTGTGTTTGGCGTTTTTACGTCGCTTGACTTGTTCATGCTGTTCTTTTTCTATGAGATCGCTGTATTCCCGATGTATCTACTGATCGTGATCTGGGGCTGGATAAAGACGCGCGAATATGCTGCGATGAAATTGACTTTATATCTGTTTATTGGTTCAGTGGTTTCATTGGTCGGCGCACTGGCAATGTATTGGACAGCGGGTCAATCCACCGGCATTTATACTTTCGACATGCTTCAACTCGAGAAAGCCGGATTCTCCGCTTCTTTCCAGAACATATGGTTTCTTCCCGTTTTCTTTGGCTTCGCGGTGCTGGGAGGCATCTGGCCTTTCCACAACTGGTCGCCTGATGGACATGTTGCCGCGCCGACCGCAGTTTCGATGTTCCATGCCGGTGTGTTGATGAAACTTGGTGCGTTCGCGGCGCTGCGCGTCGGCATTATGCTTTTACCTGAAGGCGCTCAACATTGGTCCTGGCTAATCATGTTGTGCGCGGGCGTTGCGGTCGTCTATGGCGCGTTCATTGCATTTATCCAAACTGATTTGAAATATATGATCGGCTTCTCTTCCGTCTCGCATATGGGACTGGTGATG
>PLNY01000365.1 GCA_003141915.1 Anaerolineae bacterium
ATTCAATCCATCCTTGCACAAGACCTTCCATTTATTCCGCTGTATTCGGGCATCACATGCGACGCGTATCGAAATATCAAGTATCCGTTCGATAGCGTGCTAGGCGGTTTGAGCGGAGTCTACGGCGCGCCGTCTTTGGCAATTCCTGCGCCATAAGTGGAAATCTTTGCTATAATCAGCGGCAATTCGTAAGCAGGAGTGAACTGTGGCAAAGACCGATAAAAAACCTTTGCTGGAAGTTAAAAATCTGAAGACTTACTTTTTTACCGAGGATGGCGTTGTCCATGCTGTGGATGGCGTGGACTTCGAGGTATACCCCGGTGAGATCCTTGGGCTGGTCGGTGAATCGGGATGCGGCAAAAGCGTGACGGCGCTTTCCGTGATGCGTCTGATATCGCTTCCGGGCAAGGTGCTGGAAGGCGAAATTTTATTGGATGGAACTGACCTGCTCAAATTATCGGAAAACGAGATGACGAAAGTGCGCGGCAACCGCATCTCCATGATCTTTCAACAGCCGCAGACCGCGCTGAATCCGGTATTCAAAGTGGGAGATCAAATCGCGGAAGTGTTAAGTATTCATCAGGATTTTGGTGAGGAAGCCGGGCATAAGCGCGCGGTGGAATTATTGAAAATGGTCGGCATTCCCGAGGCGGAACGCCGCGCCGAATCTTTTCCTCACGAACTTTCAGGCGGCATGGCTCAACGCGTGATGATTGCAATGGCTCTGGCTTGCGTGCCGGAGCTTTTAATTGCCGATGAACCGACGACAGCTTTGGATGTGACCATTCAGGCGCAAATCCTCGACCTCATGCTGGAGATGCGCAAGAACTTGGGCGCTTCAGTGATTTTGATCACGCATGATCTCGGCGTCATCGCTGAGATGGCGGAACGGGTGGCCGTGATGTATGCAGGCGAGATCGTCGAGCAGGCTGAATCTGTTGAACTCTTTGATAATCCGCTCCATCCATATACGCAAGGGCTGATTGGTTCAATTCCGATCTTGGGAAAAATTAAGGAGCGGCTGGATGTGATTCCCGGCAGTGTTCCCAATCTGATCGATCCCAAGCCGGGCTGCCGCTTTGCGCCGCGTTGTGCGGCGCGCGTCAAACATGAACTACAGATTTGCAATGAAGCTGATCCGGAATTAATTGAAATCAAACCGGGCCATCTTGTCCGCTGCTGGTTATATCAAAACGCGGAAGGTCACCGCGCACCGCTTAAAGCGCGCTGATGGCGTCACGGAGTATTCAATGAGCGAAAATTCTTTCAACTCGGATTTGATTCAGGTTAAATCACTGAAGAAATATTTTCCGGTGCGGGCCGGCGTGATGCAGCGCGTGGTGGCGAATGTTCAGGCTGTGGATGACGTCAGCTTTAACATCAAAAGCGGCGAAACCCTCGGTATGGTGGGCGAATCAGGCTGTGGTAAAACCACGGTCGGTCGGACAATGTTAAGACTAATCGAACCGACGGCTGGATCCGTGATCTATAATGGCAAGGATATATTCAAACTTAAGTCCAATGAGATGAAACCGATCCGCCGCGATATGCAGATCATTTTCCAGGACCCGTATGCTTCGCTCGATCCGCGCGTGCCCATCGGCGAATCGGTGATGGAAGGATTGCACATTCATCACATTGGCACACCTAAAGAACGCGTCGGCATCATGCTGGAAACTCTCAAGAGAGTTGGACTGGAAGAATATCATTCCCGCCGCTTCCCTCACGAGTTCTCCGGCGGCCAGCGCCAGCGGATTGGAATCGCGCGCGCGCTGGCTTTGCGTCCCAAATTCATTATCTGCGACGAGCCGGTTTCCGCGCTGGATGTGTCCATCCAATCGCAGGTGCTGAACATATTGAAAGACCTGCAAAAGGAATTCGGCCTGACGTATCTTTTCATCGCACATAACCTGAGCGTGGTGGAACATATCTCTGACCGTGTGGCGGTGATGTATTTGGGGAAGATGGTTGAGTTGGCCGACCGCGATGAGTTGTATCGTGACCCGGAGCATCCATATACGCAAGCACTCATGTCGGCCATCCCCGTTCCCGATCCGAAAGCGAAGCGCAACCGGCTGATCCTCAAAGGGGATGTTCCTAGCCCGCTTCATCCTCCAAGCGGATGCCGTTTCCATCCGCGCTGTCCCATCGCGGAAAAGATTTGCTCTGAACAGGAGCCTGAATTCCGCGAGATCAAACCAAACCACTGGGCGGCTTGCTGGATGGTCAAATAGATTTCCGGAGAAGCGGATGAAATACGGAATTCTGCTCGTTGACGATCAGCGCGACATTCTGCGTCTTTTGCATTCCACACTGGAAACGTTGAACAACCCCGATCTTCAAATTTTCGAGGCGCCTTCCGGGGAGGAAGCGTTGCTGGAAGCGAGCCGCCGGCAAATTGATTTGCTGGTCGCCGATTATAAACTGCCCGGCATGAGCGGAATTGAACTGATGCATAAAATCCGCGCGCGGCATCCGGATGTAAAAGTGATTTTGGTTTCGGGCATGATGGATCGAAAAGCCCGCGATGAAATGCTGAACGCCGGTGCGATTGCTCTTTTCGACAAGCCGATTCCCCTTGCAGATTTCCTGGATGTGGTAGAGCGCAGTCTGGGATTGGTTCGCACCATTTTCCCGCCCGAAGCGGGATCCAAAAAAGAAGACGCAAAGCGGGCGCGCGTCTCCGACCTGCTGGCGAACTTTCGGCAGGATGTCAATGCTCATGCTGTATTTCTTTTGAACGAACGCGGGATGGTGTTGGCGCGCGCAGGTGCATTAACGGACAGCAGTATGGAAGTCTCATTGCTTTCCGCATTGATCGCGGTTTTCAATGCAGGGTTGAAGATCGCCAAATTCAATCATCAGGAATCACTGGACCAATATTTTGTTTTTAACGGCGGCGACGAAGACCTCTTGTTGCTTCCTATCACGGGCGCATATGCTTTGCTGTTGACCGGCGAGCGCCTCGCCAGCCGCGATCATATTCTGGATACTTTGCAGGCCTTGCTTGCTCTGCGCGATGAAGTCGAACGATCACTGCGCTCGATGGGCGTCACCGCTGAATTAAAAGAGCCGCCTCCGCCTCCGGTAAATCCTCCGGTTAAGAAAAAAGGCAAGACCGGCGAATTACTGCCGTCCGCTCCGCCATCTCCTGAAATGGAAGCTTTGCTCAAAGAAGCTGCCAGAAAGAAAGTCAAACAACAGGAGATGGATGAATTCTGGAACAAGGCCGCGGAACAAAATGCGGGGAAATCAACCAACCCCGAAGTCATCTCTTATGAGGAAGCCCGCAAAAGAGGACTGGCACCCGATACCAAAAAATAATGTGATACAATTTTCCCGTTTTCATTGGGGCGTGGTGCAAGGGCAGCACACCAGCCTTTGGAGCTGTGGATCTTGGTTCGAATCCAGGCGCCCCAGTCATATCATCCAACCCGCGCAGGCGGGAATTTTTCTCTAAGCACTCGAACCATGAGTGCAGGCAGGCCTCGCGCGAGCAGGCCTGTTTTGTTTTAGGAGCGTGCTATGAAAGTTACTGCTGTTTTACTCGCTGCAGGTCAGGGCACTCGCATGAAATCCGACCTGCCCAAAATGCTTCATCCCATTTGCGGCAAGCCGATGCTGGCCCATTCGCTCGCATCAGTGATGCAAGCCAGCGACGAGTCGCCGGTGGTGATCGTCGGCCATGAAGCGGACCAGGTACGCGAATCCGTTTCCGGCGGCGTTCGATTCGTGATTCAAGATCGGCAGCTTGGCACGGGTCACGCCGTCATGCAAGCCGAGTCATTGCTCAAAGGCAAAACGGATTTTGTGCTC
>PLNY01000272.1 GCA_003141915.1 Anaerolineae bacterium
GAGTTGCTCAAACGCACGGATGCAAAGATGTCGGATATTCAAGCATTGGGCGTTGCCATCGGCCCCGGTTCATTTACCAGCCTGCGCGTGGGACTGGCGTTTATCAAAGGATTGGCGTTGGCGCGTAAACTGCCGGTGATCGGAATCCCATCTCTTGATATACTTGCCGCCGCACAACCCTTTATGAAAATGCCATTGGCGGCAATCTTGCAAGCCGGTCGCACACGGATTGCGTTAGGACGGTATAAAATAGAAGAGAAGCAGTGGAGGCCCGAAGGCGATGTTACGCTATCCACTGTGGATGCATTGGCCGATTCCATTGACGCACCAACTTTAGTGGCCGGCGAGTTGACTTCCGAAGAACGGCAGAAATTGACGCGTAAGAAAGATGTCCATTTGGCGCCGCCTTCGATGTGTATGCGACGTCCCGCTGTTTTAGCGGAATTGGCTTGGACGCGCTGGCGATCCGGCAAAGTGGATGAAGCCGCGTCGCTGGCCCCGATCTATCTGCATACCGCTGAATCCATTCAGGCATGAAAGTGCTCATTCGCAAGATGACGGTTGAAGATGTGCCCACCGCCGCCTGGCTCGATCACGTTTCATTCAGCCTTTCATGGCCGGAGCATGCGTTCTACTATGAAGTAAAGGACAACCCCGCCTCTCGTTGTTTCGTGGCGGAAACGGAAGACAAAGATATTGTTGGAATGATCGTTTCGTGGGTTATCCTGGATGAACTGCATATTGCCACGCTGGCAGTTCATCCCGATTATCGCCGCCAGGGAATCGGTGAATTGATCTTAACAAAAGCGCTTCAAGACGGACGTGAAGCCGGGACGCGGCACGCACTGCTCGAGGTCTTNNTAACAAAAGCGCTTCAAGATGGACGTGAAGCCGGGACGCGGCACGCCCTGCTCGAGGTCCGCGCGGGAAACGAAGCCGCACAGAATCTATATCGCAAGTTTGGATTCAAGCCTGTGGGCAGGCGTCCGAAGTATTATAAGGATAACGGTGAGGATGCCATCTTGATGAGCCTGGATGATTTGGAGTCGATATGAGCGCGGAAGAAATTTTGGCGCAAGTTGCAAAGGAAGTTGCCGGGTGCGAGAAATGCACGCTGTATCATTCGCGCAAGAAGTCCGTGCCGGGGGAGGGACCAGCCAATTCAGAAATCATGTTCATCGGCGAAGGACCCGGCTTTTATGAAAATGAACAGGGACGTCCGTTCGTCGGCGCGNNAACGTCGTCAAGTGCCGCCCGCCCAGCAATCGCGATCCACAACCGGAGGAACTGGCCGCGTGCGATGTATATCTGGAGCGTCAGATCAAAGCCATCAATCCAAGCATCATCATCACGCTGGGACGATATTCCATGGGCAAGTTCATGCCCGGCGCAAAGATCAGCACCGTGCATGGACAGATGCGAAAAGTCGGCGAACGTTATGTGATCGCGATGTTCCATCCAGCGGCAGCATTGCATCAAGCCTCATTGAAGCCATCCATTCTGGCGGACTTTGCCAAATTGCCTGAACTGCTTGAGCAGGCGCGCAAAGGATTGGGACGCTCTGCACCGGATGTGAAAGAAGAAGAGCCAAAGGAAGAACCCAAGCAATTGAGTCTATTTTAATTTCACTACAAATAAGGAAATGAATGTCTACCAAAGAAACCCTCATCAAGAAATTTCAAGATAAAACTGCAAAGATCGGAATCCTCGGCATGGGATATGTCGGGATGCCGCTGGCGGTGGCGTTTGCCGAAGCAGGCTTCAACGTTTTGGGAATCGATCCCGATCCGCGCAAGACCGATACGTTCAACAAAAATATTTCGTACATTCAAGATGTGCCAACGGAAACCATTGCGCGCTTGCACCAAGGCGGCAAGCTCAACATGACCACCGA
Organism: Anaerolineae bacterium; assembly: GCA_003141915.1. GTDB lineage: Bacteria > Chloroflexota > Anaerolineae > Anaerolineales > Villigracilaceae > Fen-1038. The sequence continues at coordinate 1,895 of PLNY01000272.1, forward strand.
TTTCGCGGCGCTGAAAGACATGGACGCGGTCAGCATTTGCGTGCCAACGCCTCTGCGCCAGACCGGCGACCCGGATATGTCGTTCATCAATTCAGCGGCGGATCAGCTCGCGAAATATGTCCATAAGGGAATGGTCGTTGTGTTGGAATCAACAACTTATCCAGGCACCACGCGTGAAGTGATGATTCCGAAATTGACGGAAACATCCGGTCTGAAAGTGGGCGAGGACATCTTTATCTGTTTCTCGCCTGAGCGCGTCGACCCCGGCCGAAAAGATTGGACCACGTTGAATACGCCGAAAGTCATCGGTGGAATCACGGCTGCGTGTGTTGAAGTTGCTGAGGCTTGGTATGGCGGCGCGATCAAAACCATCGTGCCGGTTTCATCTGCCGAAGCGGCAGAGATGGCAAAACTATTGGAGAACACGTTCCGCATGATCAACATTGGATTGGTGAATGAACTGGCGATCATGTGCGAACGTTTGGGCGTGGACGTTTGGGAAGTCATTGACGCCGCGGGGACAAAGCCATTCGGCTTTATGAAATTCACGCCCGGGCCCGGACTTGGCGGACATTGCATCCCGATTGATCCGTTGTATTTATCTTGGAAGATGAAAGAGATGAATTACAATGCGCGCTTCATTGAGCTGGCTTCCGAGATCAATACGAACATGCCGCGCTATGTAGTGAGTCGAATCTTGGATGCGATGAATGACCGAGGCAAAGTATTGAAAGGTTCAAAAGTTTTAGTGCTCGGTGTAGCCTATAAACCGGATATTGATGATGTGCGTGAGTCACCGGCGCTGGATGTGATCGCGTTGCTCAAGAAGAAAGGCGCTCAGGTTTCGTATCACGATCCATTTATTCCGCAGATTCATCATGAGCATGAAGGCTGGAAAATGGACAGCGTCAAAGATGCGATGAAAGCTGTCAACGAATCGGACGCGGTGGTGATTGTCACCAATCATAAAGAGTATGATTATCAAGCGATTCTGTCTCAAGCAAAGTTTGTGTTTGACAGCCGCAACGCGTTGGGTAAATTAGGAAAAGAAAGCGATAAAGTCGCGAGGCTTTAATTATGGCAAATTATTTAGTTACCGGCGCGGCGGGTTTCATCGGCTCACACGTCTGCAAGCATTTGCTCAAGCAAGGCCATCAGGTCGTCGGCTTGGATGATTTGAGCGGTGGGTTTCGCGATTATGTTCCCGCCGGCGTGAAATTTGTCGAAGGCTCGGTGACGGACACCGCGCTTGGAAAACAATTATTCGCAGAAAATAAATTCGAATACGTTTTCCACCTCGCCGCCTATGCCGCCGAGGGCTTGAGCCATTTCATCAAGCATTTCAATTACACGAACAACCTGCTCGGCAGCGTCAATCTCATCAACGCCTCGGTGAACCACGGCGTGAAATGTTTCGTGTTCACCTCGTCCATCGCGGTTTATGGCCGCAATCAACTGCCGATGACCGAGGACGCCGTGCCGCAGCCGGAAGACCCTTACGGCATCGCCAAATACGCGGTCGAACTGGATTTGAAGGAGTCGCACGAAATGTTCGGATTGAATTACGTCATTTTCCGCCCGCACAATGTTTATGGCGAATTTCAAAACATCGGCGACCGCTACCGCAACGTCATCGGCATTTTCATGAATCAAATCATGCAAGGCCAGCCGATGACGATTTTCGGCGACGGCACGCAGACGCGCGCGTTCAGCTACATTGACGACGTTGCTCCAGTCATCGCCGCGAGCATCGCGCGGCCAAAAAGTTACAATCAGGTCTTCAACGTCGGCGCGGACAAACCTTATTCGGTGAACGAACTC
>PLNY01000420.1 GCA_003141915.1 Anaerolineae bacterium
TGGCGCAGCACAACTCGGATTCGAGCCAATAATTCTTCTACACTGAATGGCTTGGTCAAGTAGTCATCCGCACCAGCGTCAAGGGCACTTACTTTGACGCTCTCCTGTCCGCGCACAGAAAGAATAATGATCGGCAAGGTTGTCCACCCCCTCAACTGACGGACCACTTCCAAGCCATCAAGATCCGGTAGCCCCAAGTCGAGAATTACTAAATCGGGTTGATGCGTCGCGGCTTCAAGTCCATCCTTCGCCGTCGCCGCTTCGACAAACTGGTAACCATGATTGGTCAGTGCAGTTCGCAGAAAGCGACGAATCGACGCTTCGTCTTCTATCACAAGAATCACGGGATCAGGGTTTGGCATTGTGTGCCTCTTCCATTGGAATTCCTTCTGATTTCTCCGACCACTCGGTTTCTTCGGCTTTGACCTCTGGCGGTTCGCCTTCAATCGGCAAGGTGAACTGAAACACCGCACCACCGCCCTCACGATTTTTTGCCCAAATGCGCCCGCTATGGGCTGCAATGATGCCGCGGCAAACGGTCAATCCCAAGCCGACTCCTCCTCCGTCTGTCCGGGCGCGATAAAACTTATCAAACACTCGTTCCTCATCGCCTGAACGAATCCCAGATCCCCGGTCCGCTACTTGAAATAGCACTTGACCACCGGATATATTTACCGAAACATCCATCGGGGAGTCGGATGGCGTGTACTTGATCGCGTTCTCTAACAAATTCATCAATACCTGACCGATGAGTACACTATCCAGTAGAACAAGCGGCATATCGGCAGGAATATGAGTCGTAACCGGGTGGTCGCGAAGTCGGGCGCCAAGACGCGTGAATGTAGCACCGACAATTCCCTCGGCAGCTTGCCATTCTTTTCGAACTTGCAATGCACCGGATTCCAAGCGCGTCATATCCAGCAAGTCGCTAATCAGACGGTTCAATCGATCTGCTTCTTCAGTAATGGTCAGAATGAGTTCGCGGCGCGGTCCCACTTCGTCTTCAATCAAACTTCCTGCTGCCCCAGCAATGGCTGCCAGCGGTGTCTTCAAATCATGAGAGACAGAACTGAGCAATGCATTCCGCATTCGCTCGGTTTCAATCTGCACCTTCGCCTTTTGCGATTCCTCGACCAGATAGGCACGCTCAATGGCGAGCGCAGTCTGACTGGCCAAAGTTTCCAAGAGATGGAATTGCTCCGGTGAAATCAGTGGGGACGATATTTGTCGTGGTCGCATTCCAAGAACGCCAATCGTTCGACGCGAAGCTACCAACGGAAGGTAGAGGATCTTGTCGTCGGCAAGCGTTTCGGTTCCCCATCCGGCGGCCTGACCATGCTCGTAGACCCATTCCGCGATAGCACGTTCGTTGACCGTTAATTGGAAAGATGGATCCGGTGAGGACATTCGCTCAGGCGGATCGGGTAACAGGATTGCCGCCTGACATTCCATCACCTGGCCTATATGCCGGATGGCCATTTCAATGAGTTCTTGTTTACTCCACATGCGAGCTAGGTCACGACTAAGCGCGTAAAGCGCTGCGGTATGCTGTTCGCGCTGGCGCGCGGCGCGGGCCTGATGGCGAATCTGCGCAGTCAGCGTGCTGATCATGATTCCCAAGAGAAGCATAAAGCCGAAGGTCACGACAAAATGTTGGTCATAAAATGTAAAGGATGAGGTGGGCGGCACGAAAAAGAAATCGAAGGCCAGCACACTGAATGCGGATGCCAGAATGGATGGACCCAAACCTTGCCATGCCGCGACGATCACAATACCGAGCAGATAGAGGATGACGATGTCTGTTAAGGAAAAGTAAGGTGCGATCAACTTCGAGAGGAATGTGCAGAACGCGATCGCGATCACTGCCCAAAAATAACCCAGCCAGTTAATTGAGTCGAAGGTCCAATTCGTGCTACGTTCCGCCTCTTCGCGGTCGCCGGTGATCACATGCACCTCAATCCTGCCGATTTTCTGCACAAGCTCTCCGGCGATGGAGCCAAACAGGGCTTGGCGCCAGCGCGGATGTGACGATTTGCCAACGACGATCCTGCTCACATTGTGCGAGTGCGCGAACGCGATGAGTTCCTCGCTCACGTTGTTTCCGCTTAAGGTTGTCGTTTCCGCCCCAAGTTGGTCTGCAAGATGAAGCGTCTGGGCAACGTAGTCGCGGTTATCTTTGGCGAGACGCAAAGATTCTGGAGCTTCGATATGAACCGCAAACCATTCGGCGTGCAATGCCTTTGCCATGCGATGTGCTGCACGGACCAACCGCGCCGAATCCGGAGCCTGGCTAATACAGACGAGAATGCGTTCTGTGGCAAGCCAAGGGCGGGAAACCGCATGATCGTGCCTATAATCCTGCATCTGTGTATCCACGCGGTCAGCGGCACAACGCATTGCCAATTCGCGCAATGCAATCAGGTTGCCCTTGCGAAAGAAATGAGGAACAGCGTAGCTGGCATCCTCGGGAACATAAACTTTGTCTTCTTTGAATCGTTGGAGCAAATCATCCGGTGCAAGGTCAATGAGTTCGACTTCGTCTGCTTGCTCGAACACCGTATCAGGAATCGTCTCTCGGATGACGACCCCGGTAATCTGAGTGATGAGATCATTTAGACTTTCCAAGTGCTGTACATTAAGCGAAGTGTAAACATTGATTCCCGCTTCGAGCAATTCTTGAACATCTTGCCAGCGTTTGGCGTGAGCTGAGCCGGAGGCGTTTGTGTGTGCCAGATCATCCACCAGAATTAAAGCTGGATGTCGAGCGAGAGCCGCGTCCAAATCGAATTCATGTTGCGTTATGTCCTGATCCGTTGAGTCACGCCGCGGCAAGATTTCCATACCATCGAGCAATGCTTCCGTTTCGACCCGACCATGCGAATCGATATAACCAATAACAACATCCACACCTTCGGCTTTGTGCATGCGCGCAGCATCCAGCATGGCGTAGGTTTTTCCAACCCCCGCGGCATAGCCAAAGAAGATTTTNNATTGGAATTATCGTTTTTCATATGCAAATACAAGAACCACAGATGAGGCTTTTTACGAATCCCCTTCGCTTGATTTTCAATGAAGTAATCCTATAGCAAAGTCGGAATCGAAATTATCTTCACGGAGCGGTTATTCACTACTGATTGAAGATTCTATCACTTTTGCCCTCAGGGTGTTTCTCCATAGGCAGGGTCAGGATGAAAATAGTGCCGCCTCCTTCGCGATTTTCGGCAAGTATGTTCCCGCGATGTGCTTCAATGATGCCTTTGCAAATCGCCAAGCCTAACCCCGTGCCGCGGACGCCATCATGTCGCGACATACTATAGAATTTATCGAACACGCGCGTCAAGTCATCAGGCAATATGCCAATGCCCCGATCAGCTACAGAGATTTTCAGATTTGTGCCTGCCATCCATGCTTGCACATCTATGGGCGTGCCGGGTGCCGAGTACTTGACCGCGTTGTCTAACAGGTTGAGAAGCACACGGCCAATCAAAATACCATCCAATGGAATTAACGGTAAACCGCTCTGTACATCAACGTTTACGTACCGATCTTTATATAAATGAGCTTGATGCTCAACTACTGAACTAATAATATATTCTATATCATACGGTTCCAACACAACCTGGATTGCATGCGCCTCAATTCGCGCCATATCAAGCAGGTTACCGACAAACTGGTTGAGACGTTCCGTTTCTTCAACGGCGTTCTCAATCAGACTCTGCCGCGTCGCATCATTGCGATACAGCGGGTCTTCTTTTAACAATGAGAGCGCACCCTGAATTGAAACAAGAGGAGTGCGCAGATCATTTGCAACCGAATTGATTAGCGCGTTTTGCATCCTTTCATTGGCTTGAAGCAATCGTGCCTGCTGACTATTAAGAGTTGGTTTACGCATTATAAGATTATCTCTGCTGGCTCGCCTCGTTCGCACTGGGACTCCTTTCGCACGCCTATGAAAGGCTAAGATGCAATCACTGGCTTTACGAGGGCAATCTTTAGGAATAGGATGGGTTCGCTTTTGGTTGAACTTTTGATCTTCCTTCGCTTGAAGCGATTATGTTCTTACTCAAAACGCCTTTCGTAGGATTCGGAAGAACTCCATTAATAAATACTACCGGGAACGTACTTTCCTGTAACAGTTCATCAGCTTCGCTGCCTATCAACCATCGGCGGAACCGTGATGAACGCTCTGCCTCCATGACAATCATCGCCGCGTGGCATTCCCTGGCCTCGTCTAAAATGACCTGAATCCGTTCCCCGATTCTTACACGGGGCCGGATTATCAAATCATCTTGCTCGAATTGGCCAGCAATTCGAGCCAAGCATGACCATCCATCATCACACTGGCGACTGAGAATATCGTCCATGAGTTGGTATAGATACAAGGATGACTCAGTGATCATCAGCGGGCTGACAATGTAAACTAGGATCAACTGTGCTTGCAGCAAGGGAGCTAATTCTGTTGCAAATTTCAGTGCCGTCTCGGCGGTTGATGAACCGTCGAGCGGCACCAAAATACTTTTCTTATAACATCCAGATACCGAATTAAATGACATTCGATCTTTCTTCCACAATTACAAGGATACTATTGCGGAGGCTCTCCATATCGCTGGACTAGTTCGAGATTAACTTGAAGCACATTAATTATCTTCTCGCCCGCCAGCCCGCCCAAGGGGGCCGCCGCATTGTTCTGCAGAATTTGATCGATCTCCTGCCGGACAGAAGCCGGATCGCGCTTCAAATCAGTTGCCCATGAGTTGGCAACCCGGTCGAGCTGATACTCGGCATTCTCCAGCGTAATGTTTGGATCAAGGCCGGAACCTGAGGTAGTGACCATATCGCCGGGAACGTTATTGAGGTCAGCATTGGGATGATCCTGTCGCCACATATCGAAGAAGATCGACTGGATGTCTGTGCCGGTGTTGACCGGCTCAATCGTTGTTACGCCGGCGCCATTTGCCCCAGTTTGGGTAACCGCCGACGGGAATTTACCAGGGTTCTCCACTGAGAAGTTCTGAAAGAACACCACGGCAAGGTCGGTTGCCTGCGGTTGAGGCGTGCCCGGATTGTCCTTAATAAATTGAGCAACTACGTCTGGGTGAGTCTTCGCCCAATCGGTTACATACGCGGCATGTGTTGGATCCGCGTTGACCCAGGCGACGGCCAGCTCATTGTGCAGGGTCGCCCATTGGGCCACGATGTGCGGGTTGCCTTGATACATATCCTGCTGGAACCAGGCCTCGATATCCGGCGCTACCAGTTGTCCGGCTTCGGGTCCGGTCTTGTATGTCACAATCGGGCCGAGTTGTTCGGCAACCCGGTTACGCAGCGCATAGTTGGAGGCTGCAATAGCTGATGAGGCCGAAGCCGCCCCGTTGTAAGATGCCGCAGAGGGGCGAGGCCAAAAGTACTCATTTTTGGTAAACGGCTGCGCAATCAATTGTGAACCCACAATCTGGCCATTCGGTCCCTTCACCACGCTGCCGTTTGCCTGGAAAGGAAAGAAGGTCTGTCCTACTACCCATAACACCCCCGGATAAATAATGCTGCCGATTGCGACCGTGAAGACCAACAACCACAAGCTCTTTGAAAGATATTTCCACATTTTCGTTTCTCCTAAATCTGGTGGGTCCTCAAGCAACGAGGTGCAAAGCCACCATGATCATGTCAATTAATTTGATGCCGATGAAGGGTAGAATCACTCCACCGAGTCCCCAAATAGCCAGATTCCTCCGCAGCAGTGCATCGGCTCCGAGCGGCGTGTAAGGGACCCCTTTGAGTGCAATTGGGATGAGTGCCGGGATGATCAGCGCATTGAAGATCACCGCGGATAAAATGGCCGAGGTCGATGAATGCAGCTGCATGATGTTCATCGCATTAAGCCATGGCAGGGTGCCTGCAAACAGCGCCGGTATGATCGCAAAGTATTTCGCCACATCATTGGCGATAGAGAAGGTAGTCAAGGCTCCACGCGTCATCAAGAGCTGCTTTCCGATCTCCACCACGTCGATCAGCTTGGTTGGATCACTATCCAGATCGACCATATTGGCCGCTTCCTTAGCCGCCTGTGTACCGGCGTTCATGGCTACGGCCACGTCTGC
>PLNY01000357.1 GCA_003141915.1 Anaerolineae bacterium
CGAGGTGACAGGAAGATCGTGTTCGAGTTTAGTATTCTCTAATGAAAACGCTCCCGCTATTATTGCTGCAGTAACTGCAAATAATCCAGCAATTATTGCAGCAATGACAGCTCCTGAAGTTTCTTTTCGCTTTAGCGGCATAATCCACCTCTGATTTTGAATGAGAAAGTTTATCAAAAAATATCTCTGATTGATAATCCCTATGGGTTTCTCCCGCACCTGAACCCAATATAGATATTTGCATTCGACGGATCGTTCCAACTGCGGCGGGCCGAGCGCACGCTTTGTGCATTGGAATCCCATGAGCCGCCGCGGATCACGCGATACGGCCCGGATGTCGGCCCAAGCGGATTCGCGACCGGCAAAGTTAACAANNATCACGCGGTACGGTCCCGATGTCGGACCAAGCGGATTCGCAACCGGCAAGGTCAGCGAGGCGTAATAGTTGGCATCGTAAATATCCGCCACCCATTCCCAAAGATTCCCAGCCATATCGAACATGCCGTACGGACTGACTCCACTTGGATACGCGTCCACTTTGCTCGTATCGCCCACATAATTGGGATCGCCGTTATTGTTATAGTTGGCGCGGCTTTGATCGATGCTGTTGCCCCACGGATACATGCGGCCATCGGTGCCGCGCGCGGCCTTTTCCCATTCTGCTTCGGTCAGCAGACGCGCGCCGCGCCATTCGCAATACGCCTTCGCCATATCCCACGTCACGCCGATGACGGGATACTGATCGTATCGCGAATCGCCGTAATAAGTTGGCCGCAGATATGAATTAAAAAATCTGGGTGCGGCGCAGACATAATTGTCCACGCATAATTTGTACAACGCGTTCGTCACTTTATATTTGTCAATATAAAATGCATCCAGAAAAACGGTATGAACCGGTTTCTCATCGGCGTTGCCATTGTCACTGCCCATGATGAAATTCCCGGCAGGCACAAGGATCATCGGCACGCTTTGCCCTCCAACGGCTGTCGACGAAGAGGAAGGTATGGGAGTCAGTGTTGGCTTTGGCGTCGGTGTTAAAGACGCGGTGGATGAAGGATGAGGCGCAGGAGAAGAAGTTTCGGTCGGGTTGGGAATCGACGGAGGTTGAAACGTTCCGTTCAACCAAAGTACAATCCCAATCCCGATGATGCCAACAATCATTAAGATAATCCACCACCATTGTCTGATGCTGAATTTGAACTTGGGCGCTTCGTGCGCTGATCCTTCGACTTCCGCTTCGACAAGCTCAGCGCGGCGGCTCTGGGCGGCGCTTTGAGCGGACTCGCGTTTCGTTAAGGTTTCCGCCGTCGGATGTTCGCTCCGTTCGCCGCGCGGCGTCACGTGTGAAAGCCGTTCGTAGAATTTTTCCGGCGGAAGTTGTTTGTTCGTTACATCCACATATTGAGTCGACTCGATGGACAGCCACGGACTGCCGCTGAGCAACAGCGGGAAGAACGGCTTGCCGATTCGTTTCGCGCGCGTGACTTCATTCTGCACCCATTCCGACTCGAAGGAATTTTCGCTGACGATCACGATGAAGGCATCGCAATCATCCAGGTGATCCTGAATGACCTTTGGCCAGCGCGTGCCGTAATCGATGCGGTCGTCAATCCAAACATTGAAGCCCTGACTCAAAAGAGCTTCCTGGAGTTGGTGAACGTAGTCCTTGTCCATATGGCTGTAACTAATGAAGATGTGTCCCATCTTTGCCGCCGTGTGAATCGAGTTTTATAAGATTATATGCCAAATGATAAATATTTGATGTCGTTGCGAGTCTTCGAGAAGCAATCTCCTCATTGAGTTGGGTCCCATCTCATTTTTTCTCTCCGACCATTTCTTCCAGTAACCCGACCAACTTTTCTCCAATCGTCTCGCGGCTGAAATGCTCTTCCAAATATTTCCGTCCATTCAATCCCATCTCACGGCTTTTCTGCGGATCGCTTGCCAGTTTGCGAATTGCATTCGCCATGGCTAATGAATTGCCGGGTTCGGCAAAGAGTCCGCAATCTGCAGCTTCAACGACTTCTCGAATCACGCCGTCGATTGCCAGCACAACCGCACGACCCGCTGCCATATAATCAAAAACTTTGTTCGGATATGTCGTTTTGTATTCTTCGAGCGGTTTCAATATCGCGATACACGCGTCCGCGGCGGCGAGCGCATCCGGCATTTCAGATTTTGGAACTGACGAAACAAAACTCACATTCGATAATTTCATTTCTTCAGCCCGGGCTTGCAATGCCGGTTTCTCTTTACCGTCGCCAAGCAAAACAATTTGGATTTTCTTTTCGTCCGTCAGTAACTTTGCCGCGTCGAGCACCACGTTCAAATCATTTGACATGCCATGTGCGCCCGCGTACAACGCCACGAATTTATCTTCGAGATGATTTGCGTGACGAAATTCGATTCCACGATTCGATGGATCGAACATGGACGGATCCGCACCGTTCGGAATCAATTCCACCCGCCTCGCCCCTCGACCGGATACGTGCGCGATGAATCCCGGACTGTTGACCATCACCCGGTCCGCGCCGCGATATAAGAATCGCTCCAGCCATTCGGACATGCGGATCAGAATCGGATTCTTTAACACTCCCACCGCAACCGCGAACTGCGGCCACAAGTCGCGCACCTCGAATAAAAACTCGGCACGTTTGAGACGCGCCAACGCCCACGCAGTTGCGCCCTGAAAGATCGGCGGCGACGTGCCCCACACAAGATCAACATTTTTCACGCCGAGTCCAATCCAAAAAGATGAGATCATGAACGAGAAGAATGCGATGATGCGGTGGAAGAAGGATTTATGATGCGCGGAATATACGCGGGCGCGCAGAACTCTTACCCCACCCCCCTCTTTCTCTCCCCCCAAATTCAAAGAGTTTGGGGGGAGTTGGAGGGGGGCACCGGTGATATAGCTCACCGGACTTGCAATCACCGTTACCTGATGTCCACGCGCCGCTAGCAGACGCGCGAACTCATAATGACGCGTGCCGCCGGGTTCGTCGAGCGAAGCAAAAGCTTGATGGATGATGAGGATGTGCATACTTATCTTGGAAAAATAAATTCGCTAATAAAAGAAAAACTCTTCAAGGATTTCACTTCAACCGCCAATGATAACGCCGGGACCTTCGTTCCATAAGTCGGCGAGAACCAGCCTTCATACGGCTTCACCTCGCGTTGACCACCAATCAATTCACCGGCGCGGGCGAGTGATGCTCGACATTCAGAATTCGGTGATTTGATGTTCAGAGCGATCCATCCATACTTTGACTTTACACGGATACCTATTTCCGATTCACTATTTATCATTTCCTGTTCCCCATCCATCAACAACCAATGCAATCGAAAGACATGTTCGCCAGGCTTAGTGAAAATCAAATTATCTTTAATCTCCCAGCGTTCATCCGTGAACACAGTTGCCATCCGCTCGTGACGAATGCCAAGCTTTCGATAGCCTTT
>PLNY01000062.1 GCA_003141915.1 Anaerolineae bacterium
TCTGGCATGGATTTGGCCTCTTCGTCCAAAATCGCTGGAGTGAGTTTATCCGCAATCGTTTGCCGTCCTGGACGCAATCGGGCCGCGGCCAGATGGCGATGAATGCGATTGGTGTATTTATAACGTTTAACTACGTTGCGCTTGGCTGGCTGTTTTTTACTTTGTCCACACCCGCAATTGCCTGGCAGGCGATGTTAAAGTTATTTGGTCTGGCTTGATGCAAAATATTTCCCCGATCCGCCTTCTTATAAAAGTTTTGCTGTTTTTTTTGATTTTAAATATTTTATTTATTCTGTTTGCTCCTTATGTGGGAAATCTTTCCATTTATAATCGGCTGATTGCGGGACGACTTCGCTTCCCGTTTGCAAGCGGGCGGTGGATTGATTCGTCCATGGATGAACTGGACGCCATGTTTGATTCGCATGTCATCGCCGCAGGGACCAAACCGCCAAATGAATTTCGCGTCGTTTTGCTGGGCGATTCGTCGGTTTGGGGAGAGTTGCTTACGCCTGACCAAACTCTTTCGGAGCAACTGAACGCCGATCACATTTTATGCAACGGCAGGAATGTTCGCTCCTATAATCTCGGTTATCCTCATCCATCTTTGATTAAGGATTTTGTCATCCTCGCGGCCACCAGAAAATACAAGCCCGACCTTGTCATTTGGCTGGTGACTTTGGATACATTCCGCGATAACAGCCTAAATCCGTTTGTCGTTACGAATCAAAGCCAGGCGATCTCGGTCGTAAATCAATATCATATCTCCTTTGACACATCTTCTCTTAAGTCGGGCGCTTCCGTATGGGAACAAACTTTGATGAGTCAGCGCTCACGGCTGGCAAGATTGATGATGTTGCAACTTTATGGAATTTATTGGGCTGGAGTTGTTCCAAGTCCGGTTGATCCGAATTCATATCCTCCCGTCGCGAATAATTTTCATGATGATCCGACTTTTGCTGGATATAAAACCGGATCAGACTTAAGCGCGACGATGTTTTTTTCGTGGGTAAATTATATCTATCAGATCGCAGATGGGATTCCGCTGGTGGTGGTGAACGAGCCGATCTTTATTAGTACAGGTCGAAATAGCAATGTGCGATATGATAGTTTCTATCCGCGTTGGGCTTATGACCAGTATCGGGCGATCATGAATTCAGATTCATCTGCAGACCGCTGGAATTACGTTGACCTTTGGAATATCATCTCAGCCGCTGGTTTTTCCGACACCGCTTTGCATTTATCGCCTGTGGGTGAGCAAAAACTTGCCGCCGCGTTGATTCCAATTATTCAGAAAAATTGCATACCATGAGAGGAATTTTGCCATGAGCGACAATCAAACTTACAATGAGTTCATATCAAAAATTGAAACATATATAGCATCTCGAATTCTTAAACAATCCAAGCGAAAAATCCGCGCGGATGAACCGCTGATTTCGAGCGGGTTGATCGATTCGTTCAGTCTCGTTGATCTGGCGCTGTTCATCGAAGACACATTCGGTGTTCGCATTGACGATACAGAATTGAACGCGCAAACGTTTGATACGCTGGACCAATTGGCAAACTTGATCCAATCCCGGCAATCCAAATGACGACATTTTCCCAGCGGCTCCAATCGCTTCATTCGCGGGACCCGGAACGGGTCGCCGTTATTCTTCAGCATTCCGGCCAGCCCGACCTGCCGATCTCGTATCGTCAGTTGTTGCGCGGCGCGAATGCTTACACTCGCGCTTATGCCCGCGCAGGAATTAAATCCGGCGAAGTGGTTGTATTGATTCTTCAGCATGGCGAAGATTTGATTAATTCGTTTTGGGGCGCGATTTTGCACGGCGCTATTCCATCCATCATGCCGTTCCTGACAGAGAAGCTTGCGCCGGAGCGTTATCGCGCGGACCTCGCGGCGTTGATTTCGGTGACCAAGCCTACAGCTATTGTAACTTATCCCGAATTTGAATCCGAAGTGCGCGGCGCGTTGCAAGAAGGCGATTCAGTTCGCGCGGTAATCCTGACGAATAAACTTGAAGCACAGTCTGATCCTGATTTTGATTCTTTGCTTGGCATGGAGCGTTCATCAGAAGATATCGTTTTGCTTCAACATTCGTCGGGGACAACCGGATTGCAAAAGGGCGTTGCGCTTTCGCATCAGGCAGTCTTCAATCAATTGGATGCCTACAGCCGCGCATTGAATTTGGATGACAGCGATGTGATCGTCTCGTGGTTGCCGCTGTATCATGATATGGGTCTGATCGCAGGATTCCTCATGCCGATCCTTTCCGGCATTCCTTTGGTGTTGAGTTCGCCATTCGATTGGGTGCGCGCGCCGTACAAATTGATGCAATCCGTTTCACAATACAAAGGCACGCTTTCATGGCTTCCGAATTTCGCCTTCAATTTTTGCGCGCAAAAAATCCGAGACCGAAATCTGGAGGGTGTGGATTTGTCATCGTGGCGCGCCGTGACTAATTGCTCGGAGCCGGTGCGCTTCGAAAGCCATCAGGCTTTTTACGAGCGATTCAAATCTCATGGATTGAAATGGGAAGCGCTTCAATGTTCGTACGCGATGGCGGAAAACGTTTTCGGTGTGACTCAATCCGATCTGACGCGGCCGCCCAAAGTCGAGGAGATTGACCGTGAAGCATTCATGGCCGAACGCGTGGCGCGTCCTCCGATGAAGGGTCGTCCTGCGATGAAGATGATGTCATCCGGTAAGCCTTTATCCAATACGCGCGTCCGCATTCTGGATGAACATGGAAAAGATGTTGCGGAGAAAAAAATCGGCGAGGTCGCTTTGCAAAGCGATTGTATGTTGACCGGTTATTACCACCGCGACGATGCGACGAAATAAGCGTTTCTCGATGGCTGGTATCTGACGGGCGATTATGGTTATGTTTCGGATGGGGAAGTGTTTGTCTCGGGCCGCAAGAAGGATATGATCATCGTCGGCGGGAAGAATGTGTATCCACAGGATTTGGAATCTTTAACATACGAAGTGCAAGGCGTTCACGCAGGACGTTCGGTAGCGTTTGGATTGTTCGATGAAGAAGCCGGTACGGAGGATGTGGTCATCATCGCCGAGGTGAATTCGGAAGACGCTGCGGAGCAGGAGCGGATCGCCAATACGATTCGCCAGCACGTGACCAAGAATTCAGCGATTGCATTGCGGTACGTGAAGGTCGTCGGCCCAAAATGGATTTTGAAAACTTCCAGCGGAAAGACGGCGCGTTCAG
>PLNY01000227.1 GCA_003141915.1 Anaerolineae bacterium
CCCCGTTTTTTTGAGATGATACACGGATTTCACTGATTTGCACTAATTTTTAAGAATCAGTGAGAATCTGTGTTAATCCGCGGCAAGGAAATACTTTTGCAAGAGGTCTAGTATATAAAATTTAAGACCCTGTCTTGCCATAGAGTTTTCAGCGCCTAAAAGCTCCTTTCCGGCCACACATTACAAAAATGTCAGTCGGCCTCTGGATATTTTGTCAGAGTGTAATATAATACCCTGACATCTCAGATTTTTGAGAAATCCATGAAGAAAGGAGAAAATGGACATGTTGTTCGCTCCTAGTGAAAAAGGACAGGGATTGGTTGAACAGGCTTTGCTTCTCGTTTTGGTCTCTATTATTGTCATTGCAGTTCTGATGGTTTTAGGACCGAGCATTGGCAATGTCTTCAGTTCAGTTAACCGAAGCCTCTCTGGCATCTAGTACATAAGGCGGGATCGAGTATTATGATAAAGCTCTGTCTGGTACAGAGCTTTATTTTAACCTTACAGCAACAGTTCCTTTCCCAGCCACACCTAACAAAAACGTCAATTGGCCTCTGGCTATTTTGTCAGGGTGTAATATAATTCCTGTTATCTCGGATTTTCGAGAAATCCACAAGGAAAGGAGAAAATGACCATGTTATTCGCGCCTAAAGAAAGAGGCCAAGGCTTGGTGGAGTATGCGTTGATTCTTGTTTTGGTTGCTATTGTTGTCATTGCAGTTATGATGGTCTTGGGACCAATGGTTGGCAATGTCTTCAGTTCGATCAACCGAAGCCTCTCCAGCATCTAATGATTCAATAAACTCTGTTCACCAAAGGCTCTGTCAAGCGACAGGGCCTTTCATTTTTGTGCGGTCGTCCACATTTGCCTGCTGTCCGTGGCGACCTCGATCCATCCATTCCGATCCGTTCTAAGCAGAGAGTGGCCGGTTATCACGTCGAGCGTATCTTGATCCGGCAAGCCGTTTTGATCTCCGGCAGCGACACTTATTACAGTCAGTTGCGGATTCAGATTCTGAATCCATTCGGGTGGCGTCAGCGGAGCATAGCCGCTTTGTGATAACAACAAAACAGTTACCGGTCCCACGCTCTTTCCATTTTGCAAATTAGTCAAGGTATCAAAATTTTCTCCAATAGGAAGCAATGCTCGGAAGCCATTCCACTCGATCAAAAGCGTTGAGCCAAGCGGCGAAACATCCAGCACTTTCAACGCGACGCCGCTGCCCAGATCAAGCGTTTGTCCCGCTTGGGCCGTTGTAACGGGGATAGATTGTTGCGACAACCATCCCGCCAGTTGACGCGACGAAAACGATGCTTGTAGATTGCCGCTCCACAAAACATTCTCAGGCTGATAACGTAAAAGGACGCGCGGCAGGGAAGAAACTTCATCCTCGTTGGTCGAAGCGATAATCAACCAATCCAGATTTCGATTCAACAGTGGAATTCTTTCTCCGAGCGCGTCCGAGAGCGACGAGGCGGTCGGACCGCCGTTAATAAGAATGTGTCTTCCGCTGGGAGTCTGAATCAAGACCGCGTCTGCCGAGCCGACATCGAGGAACGTGATATGCAACTTTCCATCCGATGTATTTGCAACGAGGCGCCAGGATAAGATCGCGCAGATCAATAGGGCAATTAAGATCGTGACGGCAGATAAGTTGGTGAATCTTTTGTAGAGCGATGAGAAAAATTCCTTGATACGGGAGCCGGCAAAAGTCAAAGCGAGAAGCGCTGCAAAATACAGGATAATGAAGGAGAGAGAAAAATTCCCCAGCGGAATTGTTCCATGAGGCACGCGGTCGAATAATTCCACGACGCGAATCGTGTAAGCCGTCAAAGGCCAGGCAATCCAAGCTGCGAGTTGTCCGAGCGGAAAAAATACCAGGCTGAGAATGACGGCCAAACCAGAAAGAATCATCCCTGCCGGTTGAGCCGGAGTGACGGAAGGATTCGCGATCAACGCGATGAGCGGGATTTGTTTGAATTGATATGCCATAATGGGTAGGGTGGTCAATTGCACGGCGAGGGTGAGAAGAAAATAATAGAGGACATATTTAATAACCTGCTGGGCATTCCATTGGGGGAAGTACCGCGCGAGAAGATTCTCAGTGGCGCGCTGAAGAGGTTCCATGTAAAGAATAAGTCCGAGTGTCGCGAAGAATGAAATTTGAAAACCGGCATCCCACAGCACCAGCGGATTCCATAATGCCATCAATGCGGCGACGAAGACCAGTGTGTTGAGTCCCTGTGTGCGGCGGCCAATTTGTTCAGCGACCAGTGCGAGCGTCACCATCAACGCGGCGCGCACCGCCGCGTCATTTGCGCCGACAAGAAACGTATAAAATGCAGTGCCAAGAACGGCCAAGATCACACCGCGCCGCGCACCGAAGAGACGGCTAAAAAGAGTCATGAAGATTCCGGCGAGAATAGAAATCTTAAAGCCCGATACAGCAATAACATATGCCGTGCCCGTATCTCTGAACGCCTGTTGAATCGGATTGGACAGACCGCCATTTACGCCGAGCAACATGCCTGCCAGCACGGAAGCCTCGGGGTCGGGAAAGAGGCGATAAATATGATCGAGGGCGTTATCTTTGAATGCATAAATGGCGCGGCTGATCGGATTCCCGTCATTGCCCGGCAAGAGAGTCGCTTCGCTGGCCGGCATGTAACTGAGAATGCCCTGACGCGCCAGATAGTCTTGATAAGAAAAATCCTCGTCTTGAGGCGGCGTTTGCAATTGACCGCGCAAGCGAACTTCATCGCCATATTCATAAATCTGATTGATGGGAACATGCGCAAGCAAGAGCCCGTTTACGTTGAAATTTTTTTGACCGTTGTTTATTTGGGTAACATTGAGTCGAAGATTGGTGTAAGCGTCGCGGTAGTCGGGCGGGTCAATAAGCGTGCCAGCGACCATCACATTATATGGATGGTCGTTATACCAGGCCACATCGGAAGGCGTGATTTTATGAATGGTTTGTCCATAACGGAAAGCGCCGAGCAATAGAGCAATGCACACGGCGGCAATCAGTCCAGCATTAAGCGATGCCAGGCGTGCGACTCTTCTGCGAAGAATCATCGCCACGATGATCGGTGTCAACGTAATGATCAGCCAGATATCCAGCGGGGCGCGTAAGAAGCGATTCAGCGCAATGCCGCTGAGAAATGCCAGCGAAACCCAAAGTAATGGCAAGGTCATAATAAGATTGTACAATTAAATACGGCAATTGACGAAGGGGTATAATAGCAGACAAATAATCGAATATCCAAGGTGTGTCGGTGATGAGGCTCGCTGGCGCCGAAAAAATTTCTTTGTCGGATTCTCCGAATGATAGCTTCTACCGCAGCAATTGCTGGTGGAAGCTTTTTATTGCCAAGATTGAAACGTGGAAGACAAACACTTCGAGAAAATAAAAATCATATGAAAGACAAACTCAATCATTCCCAGTGGAATTCCCTTCGGATCACAGTCTCTACTTTTGAAAAGAACCTGCGCCGAGCGCAGGCTTGGCTGGATGGTATGGAGGAAACTGGGACATTTTATGAACGCAAACTCCATCTTTCTGCAAAACGAAAAGATCAGGCTCGAAAGGTTATAGCGGATGCGCTGCAAACCGTCCTCCAATTGGGCCGCTGGTTGGATTTGCCTGTTAAAGAAGAGAATGCCGCTTCTGAAATACGAGGTACAATGTCGGTAAGCTGGGCGAATCTACTGGATAATCGCGCCGGCAAACTGAGCAGATATGGGAAAGTCCATCCCGATCTTTCGAGCGAGCTCGACCCAATCATTGAGCAATTGGCCGAAATGGCCTTGCATCTTTCCGCCATCATTGATGGCACAGAACAGGAGAAAAAGTAATGTCCAAGATTAAATCAATCCACGCCCGCGAAATTCTCGATTCGCGCGGCAACCCNNGATGTCAAACTGGCCGACGGCGCCTTCGGACGCGCGGCCGTTCCATCGGGAGCGTCCACTGGCGTTCATGAGGCGCTGGAATTGCGTGACGGGGACAAGAAGCGCTATGGGGGCAAAGGCGTTTTGAAAGCCGTTGAGAATGTAAATGATTCGATATCCAAAGCCTTGGTCGGGTCAGAGACATCCGATCAGTCTGCCGTTGATAAAGCCATGCTGGCGTTGGATGGAACGCCCAATAAAAGCAAGCTGGGAGCGAATGCCATTCTGGGCGTCAGCCTGGCCGTGGCGCGCGCCGCNNTTTCAGGAGTTCATGATCGCGCCCGTCGGCGCTCCGAACTTCCGGGAAGCATTGCGCTGGGGCAGTGAGATCTATCAGTCACTCAAAGGTGTACTGAAAGATGGCGGATATTCCGTTGGCGTGGGAGATGAGGGCGGCTTCGCTCCGGTGCTCAAGAAGAATTCGGATGCGGTGGACTTGATTCTCAAAGCGATTGAGAAGGCTGGTTACAAACCGGGCGACCAAATAGCCATCGCTCTTGACCCCGCCTCGAGCGGATTCTACGAAGACGGCAAATACAACCTCCGCACCGAAAACCGCAAGGCCTCTTCGGCAGAGATGGTTGATTTATATAAGGATTGGAGCAATAAGTATCCGCTCGTTGTGCTCGAGGATGGACTTGCCGAGGATGATTGGGATGGATGGAAATTACTCAACAAGACCATAGGCGGCAAGGTTGAACTGGTCGGCGACGATCTATT
>PLNY01000191.1 GCA_003141915.1 Anaerolineae bacterium
GCGGACGATTACATCACCAAGCCTTTTGACGTACAGGAATTGCGTTTGCGTGTACGCAACGCGCTTCAGCGCGTGAGCCAGGGCTCATTGACCAATCCGGTCAGCGGCTTGCCTGAAGGCGCTTTGGTGGATGAGCATCTCGATAAGTGCATGAAGAAAGGCGATCTTGCGCTTTTGCTGATATCGCTTGAACACTTGGATGCTTTCCGCGAATCATATGGCTTTGTCGCTTCGGACGATGTTTTGCGCGCGTTCAGCTTGATGATCCTCAATACGATGCGCGAGCTGAATGGCGGCGATGATTTTCTCGGTCACATCGGCCCGGTTGATTTTGTATTGACAGTTGCTCCGGCCAATTTATCGGCTTTGGTTGAGCGTCTGCAATCGCGGCTTGATCAATCGCTGGATTACTTTTATCCGATCAAGGATCGGGAGCAGGCTGCGAAACGCAAAGACCGTTTGGCGGTCAAGATGTCTGAAATGCCTTTGGCCGCGGGCGGACACATCTCGAATGTGGAACAATTGAAGGTCGAGTTGTTGCGCAGGAAAAAATAGGAATTCCATTGCGTATCACGGTCGTCATTCCAACTTATAACGAAGCGGAGAACCTGCCCAAACTGGTCTCCGCTTTATTCATTCTCCCATTGGATTTACGGATTCTGGTCGTGGATGATGCCAGCCCCGATGGCACGGGTGCGATCGCGGATGAACTTGCGAAACAGAATCCGCGCGTGCGCGTGATTCATCGCGCCGGCAAAGAAGGATTGCGTTCCGCGTACCTGACCGGTTTTCGCATCGCTCTGGACGATGGAGCGGAAGCCGTTGCCCAAATGGACGCGGACTTTTCGCATGATCCCGTTAAACTCGTGGAGATGGCTTCGCGTTTGGAGAATTGTGATTTGGTGATTGGCTCGCGTTATATTCAGGGCGGGGCAGTGGACGAGAACTGGCCGTTATGGCGCAAAAGCCTTTCCGCATTCGGTAATTATTATTCGCGCGCGATCCTCCGTTTGCCCCAGTCCGATGTGACCGCTGGCTTTCGACTCTGGCGACGCGAAACGCTAAAAGGAATGCCTTTGCAGCGCGTTCATTCCAACGGCTATGTCTTTCAAGTCGAGATGACATATCTTGCGCACTGCCTCGATTACACCATTGGCGAAATCCCCGTTTATTTTCCTGATCGACAAAAAGGAAAATCGAAAATGTCCTTCGCGATCCAAGCCGAAGCGGCTCTGCGCGTTTGGGTCGTGTGGTGGAGTTATCGCGATTTGCGTAAGGCGGGGAAAAGTGCTAGAAATGTAATCAGCCAAAAGTAGTCAAGCCTTTTGTTTTATATTTGGCATGATTATTGCCGATTCAACCAATACCATTTACCATCACGTTGATTGACTTGACTAGGCTCAACTCGTTCCAGTCTAAATCCGGGCGTGAATGTTTTTTCCACTTCATCGGGTGTAAGGCTAACCAACCCTAGCTTGCGAGGATCCATTCCCCACATCAGCAACGTGCTTCCGGGTTGCATGAGCCGTGTCAGTTCCAAAGCATAGCGTTGCTGCGCCGCAGAGTTCATTCCATGAAAACAACCTACATCCAACGCGATATCAAACGGGCCTTTAAGAAAATCTAGGCGCGTCACATCGTGGATGATAAATTCTGGTTTTACCCCTGCATCGGAGGCTTTCTTCTGCGCACGCTGAATAGCGGTTGGAGAAATATCAATCCCGATAACGGAAAATCCTTGTTGGGCAAGATAAATGGAATGGGTTCCCGTTCCACAACCCAGATCAATAGCATTTCTCGTTTTCCCTTTACGAGAAGCCAGTTGGGTAACTTGAGCCGGAACGCTTCCAGTATCCCAGCGCGGTTTGGAAATTCGATACATCAACTCATATCTTTTCGCAAAATCGATTCTAGCCATTTTTCACCTCAATCCTTGATATTGAAAACTTAATCTGAAAGTAATATATCGAAGGATTATGTATTGAGTGTGAATTACATATGGAAACTTGCAAACGATTTTCGCATTGACCACGTCGCATTTTGACGTTGTCGAAGTAGTCAAGCCTGTTTATTGTTTTTGCGTTCCGAATAGATGCGGCTTATTTCTCCCCATTCCTTCAAACTTAACGTCTCTGCTCTACGTTTTGAATCGATCTCTGCTTTGGCAAGAAGAGACTCGGCTTCCATCGTAGAGATTTTCAGTCCAGCAGAAAGCGAATTACGTAAAGTTTTTCGTTTCTGGCTGAATCCTGCTTTGATGAGTTGAAAGAAATCATCAAGCAAACGAAATTCGATCACAGGGAATGGAAGAATATCAATTCTAACAACTGTTGAGTCTACTTTCGGCGCGGGATAAAATGCTCCCGCCGGAATCTGTGCCATGATTCGCGGCGTGCCATAAACTTGAACGCTCAACGCCAGCAGACTCATATCCGGTGGCGTGGCACAAATCCGTTCCGCAACTTCTTTTTGAACGGTGAGAACAATGCGTCGAGGCTTCGGCTCGGATTCGAGTAAGTGTCGAATGATTGCCGAAGTAATGTTATATGGAATGTTTGCCGCGACGAGTTAATCATCGGGAAGTCCCAATTCCTTTGGAGTAAGTTTGAGTATATCGCCGTGAATTAAACGGATGTTGGCATACGGCTTAAGAATGGTTTGTAAAACGGAAACCAGTTTCAGGTCCAGTTCGACAGCAACGACTTGATTCGCAGAAACGGAAAGATAACGCGTCAAGCTTCCAAGGCCGGGACCAATTTCCAGCACGGTATCCGCTTTTTGAATTTCAGCGGCCTCGATAATTTTTCCCAGCGCGCTCGCGTCTTGCAGATAATTTTGGCCGAGACGTTTATCAGCGTGCAGGCCATGCTTTTTTAGAAGCGATGCCGCGTTGAGCGGAGGAATATTATTCATTGGCAGGATGATGTGGTTGTGCTTGAAGAACTCCCGCCATCAGACGAATCATCCGGCCATGATCCAGCCTGGAATTCCTCGACATAATTTCGGAGTATGTTGAAATCCACCTTCCAGTAGAAGACGCCCTGCTTTTGCTCTGGGAACACGGGATCATAAATCCGCGAGCCAGTAAACAGGTTTTCAGGGAAATTATATAGAGCGATGTTCTCGCGCGGAAGCTGGGTTCCGAGACAGGCCAATTGCGCCATGAGATCGGGACTGAGGTCTGTTTGCACGGAGTCTTGAAATGCGTTGATCAACTCGGGGATTTGAGCGACAACTCCCGGGCTGGTGAGTTTCTTCTGCAGGGCGCACATGATGATATTTTGATAATCGCCGCGCGAAAAAACGCCATCCACGCGGTTGCGCGTGACCTCCAGCGCTTCGGTGCCATTGAGATGATGGGCGCCCGCTTGAAGATTCGGATCATGACTTAATACCACCGGCTCCTTGAAGGTCACGTCAATTCCGCCAACCGCGTCCACCATCTTGACAAACGTCTTCATGTTGACTGCAATATAGTGATTCACGATCACGCCGAAATTGATGTTGAGCGTCAGCGCCAGCAAGCCGGGACCCGCGCTTGGGTCATTCCAATAATGAAAACCATCGCCGGGGTTTCCGTAAAGATAAGCCTGGTTGAGCTTCTCGTGATCCTGTCCATTAAGATGGCTGGAGATATAGGGAATTTCAACCCAAAGATCACGCGGAAAATCGAGCATGGTTACGCTGGGCTTGACAAAATCCACTCGCACGACGCGGGTCACATCTGCCAAGCCGTACGTGTAATCTGTTCCGCGTGTGTCTGAGCCGAACAATAAAATATTCATTATTCTTGGACCGCCGCATAGAGGCACCCCGGGCGCAGGAGTAACGGATGGCAAGTAATATGGTAATGCCGTTCCGTTTGCAGGAGTAACAGAGGACAGGTAATACGGTAATGCTGTCCCTATTGGCTGCAAGGCAAGAGGCGTATAAGGCAATGTCGGTATCGACGCGCCGAAGGGTCGGCTTGCCCAATTTTGATATACCTGCCTGCCTATATATCCGATGCCGATCAATAAACCAAAAGTGAGGACGGAAAGAATAGCAACAATAGTCTTTTGAATTTTTGTCATGGGATCAGTTCATTGATGGAATCGTAGCCGGTGCAGGCGCGAGGAAATAGATTGTCACGGTTTGGCTCCAATCCTGATAATCGGAATCGCTGTAGCCGAGGTCAACCCACGGCTTGCCAACGCATCCGCCGCAGACATCTTCTATGGTTGCAATTCCGTAACCCGGAATATATAACTTTTGTCCCTCCATCGCCAAATACCAACTATATTTTACGGCCACCTCGCCTTTTTGAACCGGCTGGCCGCTGGATGTGCCTGAATAACATCTGCTCGCCGCGGAACGGCACGGCGAATACGAGGTTGCATACATTTGGATTGCGCGCCAATATTGGATTTGAACCCCGTTCACAATCGCGGTGTGGATCACGACTTTTGTCCCGTAGCCGACGATTTGATCTTGCGGCGTGCTGACCACGGCCTCGGATTCGGTTTGCCGCGAGGCTTCCTGTCCATCTTCATAAACAATGCGAACGCGGCTCACGGATAAACCAAGCTGTCCGGGTTGCAATATTTTTTGTTGATCAAGTTCCACATCGGCCGATTGTTGATAATCGGTTTTGAATGGAATGGATTTTTCCGACAAGAGAATCGATTCGCTGATGCGTGTGACTTGGATCTGTCCGTTGGATGGAAGCGCTTCATTCTCGGACGGCTGGCTGGAGTCCAGCCCGAGCAGCGGAATCCCAGCCTCGGCCAGCGCGTCGCCTACCGTCGCGGATGAGGAGCGGATTTGCAAGGGCATACCATCCACCGTCACCGTCAGCGCACGTGATGGAACATATTTCACAGTCATCGGCCCTGTGATGGGAGTTTGAATCGGCGGGCTGGCTTGGTCGCTTGCATAAAGCTGCGCGCCTGCCTGCGATAAAGCCTCACCGATGGTTGACGCGGTCGTTTGGATGATTTTTCCATTGACCGTCAATGCAACCGCGCGTTGCACTTGAAGTGTATACGTTTGTGCTGTGGGTATGGGTTGATCGAGCGCAACCGGTTTGCCGTTCAGCAAAACAATATCATTTGCTGTAAAGTGGATACCAGCTTGGGTCAAAATGGAAGCGGGAATGCGTTCAGTTGTAACCAACTGATGGATTTGATCGCCATCAATGATTATGATCGTTTGCTTGGATTGCGGCTGGCACGAGATCAAAAAAAACAATACCGGTAAAACAAAGCAATATGCGCGTCGCATGAATTTATTCTAACATAGCGATAATAGTGAAGGATGAATTCATTGTAGAATATTTCAATGAGCTGTAGATGGAAGCGGTGCGGGCTGGCTCTTCCTATGCAAAAGTAACAAGCACATTCCGAGAACTAGAATTGTGTTGCCGATACTGAACAAATCCTTTTGAGTATTGGCCTGCACAAACAGTGAATAAATGGAGAGCACATCCAGAACGACCAAAAAAATAAAAACGTGGACATAGGATTTTGTTCGTTCAACGAGTGTTCCCACAATCCAAACGATGGGAATGACATAAGGCAGTTGATCGTATGACCAGAGATAAATCGTCGAAACGAATCCAAGCGGGATGATGATGTTGAAAGCTTCCCATGCGTTCAACCGGTCGCGATTGCTCCAGAGATAATATCCGCCGAGAGCAATGACGGCAAGCGATCCCAATGTTCCAGCGATCCACATGCAAGACACGTTTTGATTGCATGCCAAATAGGCATAGCTGTAGATATTGGAATCAATGCCCATTGTCCGGTCAAGGACAACCGCGCTGGCGCCGCGAAATTTGATCACCCACAATGGGTCGCGAATCATTCCAGCGATCAGCAAAATGATTCCTCCGAGAGTTACGCCGATGATTGCCTTCCAATCGCGGCGGGCGAGAAACCATATACCAACCAGAATCAATATCGTAACTCCTTGCGGCGGCTTCAACAGGGTCAGCGAGAGAACCATCCCCGCCCAGATGGGTTGATCATGTTCCAGCAGGAGAATCGCCAATAGGATCGCGGCCAAAGCCAGAGGTCCGACCGAACCGATTTGTAACGTCAAATAGACCGGCCCGAAGAATAACAGGAAGATCGTCAGCGGCAGAAAAAGAAGCCGCTGCGCCTGTCCCTGCCAATGACGGAGCAGCCAGAAGACCGTCAGCGCAAGAATGATCTGTGAAACGATTTGCCACACAATGTAAGCCTGACTAAGGGAAAGCAATCCAAGCGGCGCCATCAAGAACGCCAACGGGAGGGGATAGGGAAAAATTTTATTGGGTCTCCATGTTGCGCCGAAGGCATCGTGACCGGCCAGCCATTGAGTCTGGTTGTATGGATTTTGGCCGGTCCACATCATGCGGCCGGAGAGCCAGAAGAAAAAGAAATTCGAGTTGGTATAATCCTGATGGGTATAATTCTGCATGGCCTTCAGGTAAAATATCACAGCGAGCACGATGACTGTGAGAACGATACCTGCGATCTTGAGTGATGATGTGAAATGATGTTTCATGTTGTAAATCTTTCGTGACCGATTGTCCAAGTGTACATCATTTTCCAAGCTGTGTGCTATAAAGCTGCTGGAGCAGAAGATTGAGAATGAACCGATCCCTGATTACAAGCCTTACCAATCCTTTGATCAAGAAAGCGCGCTCTTTGCGTCAACACAAAGCCAGGGCGGAAACGAGATTGTTCATTGTCGAAGGTCTGCATCATGTGGGTGAAGCGCTGGAGGCCGGTTGGGAAATCGAATCGATCCTTTATTCGCCGGATGTCCTGACCAGTGATTTTGGGCGCGATTTGATCTCTCGCGTCACGCCCGCGCCGCAGCCGGTGTCCGCGCAAGTGATGGAGTCGTTGGCTGATAAAGATAATCCGCAAGGTATTCTGGCAGTGGTTCATCAAAAGCAGACGCGGCTTGATGATCTCGACTCAGTGCGGATTGGCGCGGCGGTGGTCTCCCCACAGGACCCCGGCAACATTGGGACGATCCTTCGCACGCTTGACGCCGTCGGCGCGGATGCGCTCTTCCTGCTCGATGGCGGCGTGGACCCTTATCATCCGACCTCCGTCCGTGCCAGCATGGGAACGATTTTTTGGAAACCGATTGTTCAAACTTCGTTCGACGAATTTATGGATTGGTCGCGGCGCGGCGGTTATCAACGGATCGCCACGTCGGCACATGCAAACAAAAACTATCATGAATTGAAACCCAACACGCCATGGATTCTTGTTCTGGGAAGCGAACAAAAGGGACTTTCGATGGAACAAATCAAAGCTTGCGATGTGAGCATTTCCCTGCCGATGCGCGGACGCGCCAGCTCGCTCAATCTCGCAGTCGCCGCAGGCATTCTCTTATACCAATTTGCGACCGTATAAAAAAACACGGATGGCTCAGCCATCCGTGTTGCATGGTGTCATGCAATTCTAAATCTCATCCTCATCTTCCTCCCAGGTTTCTTCCTCTTCGTCTTCCAAGTCCTCTTCATCCCACTCTTCTTCTGTTTCTTCCTCTTCGTCCCATTCACCTTCGCCGGCGTCCTCAGATTCAGTGAAGGTGGCGCAGCCCGTGTCGGGATCAATTTCCACTGCGGCCGCGGTGCAGTATCCCTCATCGAGGAAAACGCAGTTGACGTAGTGACAGCGAATACGAGCCATAAGACTCCTCCTAGTTGATTGGCTGACGAGCCAGCCGAATGATGGAAAGTATGAATAGTATTGTCATGGTGATCTGTGACGTAACGCAAAACGGACAAAGCGCATGGATCAGGGCCAGCTCCACGTAGATCAGATAAAGTGTGAAAAGGAATCCGATCAGCGCAAGCCCAAAGACGATCATCGTTCCGTTCTGCTCCAGGAACTGATTGCGGTCTTCCATGAATAGCAGTGCGGCAATTACCGCGTAACCGCCAACACCGAACAGCGCCACAGGGATTCCATACACTTCTGCATAGATGCTCGAATTAACTTTTGAGCAGCCTCCGTTGCCAATGCACATTTTGTCATTGTCCGTCAATTTGAAGATCGTCATGTAAATCGCGACGACCAAACCCAGCAAAGCCAACGCAATTGAAATTCTATAGAGCCACTTATTCATCATCACCTCACAGCATCCAAGCTTCTGCCTGGTCGCCAATGGCAAGCGATTTTACCCCAGCGGGCACGATAAGTAAAGCGTTTGCCTGAACCAGCGATAATAAATTTCCTGAGCCTTGATGCCCGGTCAATTTTGCAGATAAAACCCCGTCGCGCTCATCGACTGTTGCACGGAGATAACTTTCGCGTCCATCTGACTCGACGGCCTCGGCAAGTCTTACCTTGACCTTGGGCCGGGTTGCCGTTTTCGAACCTGCCAGCCGTCCGATCGCGGGACGCGCGAAAACTTCAAAGCCGACGAACGCGGAAACTGGATTTCCCGGCAATCCCATGAATGGCACGCCGCGATATTCGCCGAAGGCCAAAGGTTTGCCCGGCCTCATATTGACTTGCCAGAAATCCAATTTGCCATTTGACTCCACGACTTCTTTAACATAATCCAGCGCGCCCACGCTGACGCCTGCCGATGAAATAATCAAATCGGCATTCATGTCAATGGCTTGGTCGAACAGGAATTGAATCGCGTCTCTTTGGTCAAGTGCGATCCCGAGCGATAAAACTTCACAGCCTGCATCTGCAATCAGCACCGACAATGTATATGAATTGGAATCGTGAATCTGCCCCGGCGCAAGCCGAAGCTCAACCGGCGTCAGTTCGTCTCCGCTCGATAGCAAAGCCACGCGCGGCTTGCGATATACCGAAAGATTCGCCACTCCCAGCATTGCCAACAATCCGATCTCTTGGGCGCGCAAGCGAGCGCCGGAAAATAATATTTTGTAGCCGGTCTTGATATCCATGCCGCGCTTACGGACATTCTCCCCCGCTTGGATGTTCTTAAATACTTTGACCGTTTTCGGCGCGGGCGTGCCGGCATTTCGATTATTGAAATCGGTATCTTCGACCATGACGACGGAATCGGCGCCGTTGGGAAGCGGCGCACCCGTCATGATGCGCGCGGCTTGTCCGTGCGCGAGAGTGATGTCAGAGGATGATCCGGCTAGGATATCGGCGACCACGCTCAAAGTCAGAGGCGATGCGGATGTTGCGTCAGCAACATCGCTTGCAATAACGGCGAAGCCATCNNCAGCCATCTACGGATGAATTGTCGAAAGGGGGAAGATCGGACGAGATAATATCGGCCGCCAGCACGCGTCCCGCGCAGGCATTGAGAGAGGACATTTCCGTCTCGACCGGCTTGAAGTGGGAAAGGATGCGCTGTTGCGCTTCACGCACGCTAAGCAGACTCATGGCTAAAGCGGGCGCATTATACCACGCACTTTATAGTTTACAATCTTTGCAAATGTTATTGAATTATTTCTCAGAATACCAAGCTAATTGCGATACACCTGTTGGTCCTAACCCTATGATTTCATCTTGAAACTTATAGATTCTATAATTTTGTTGGTTTTGGGTATCCACCAATACAATATATTGAGGATCGCCTTCGCCACCACCGCCTGAAAGATAAACCACATCCTTTTCATCGTACGACCAATTCCCGGCAAAGAAAGTTCCATAATCAGGTAAAACCCCGCGGTAGGTTTTAGTGAGTTTATTTGTGTCGATGCTGTAGTTACATAAAGTTGATTGGGCACAAGGAGTGGTGATTTCCTTTCTGTCCGAGGTTAGGAAAAAACCATCGATATCGCCGATCTCCGTAACCGGATTCAAATTTCCCAAGTNNTTTTGAGCAACTTCTAAATGATTGACGCTAAAATACTGTGGTTGTATGCTTTGAGGAAAGGGAATTGATTGTAATTTGCCAGTGACAATATCTAAATTCCGAAAGGCAGTTAGGACATTATTTTCGTAAACATCGAATACTAAACTATGTCCGTCTAGAGTCCAGGTCACTACATTAAGACCTTCATTAGAAGGTGCAATATACACCTCTTGCGTTTCCATTTTTTCCAAGTCG
Source organism: Anaerolineae bacterium (assembly GCA_003141915.1). Taxonomy (GTDB): domain Bacteria; phylum Chloroflexota; class Anaerolineae; order Anaerolineales; family Villigracilaceae; genus Fen-1038. The sequence continues at coordinate 10,030 of PLNY01000191.1, forward strand.
AGTATCGCAACGCCTACTACATCAGCCTCGTTGTCGTTGCTAGTGGAATAAGTAAATGCGATCTTCTCTCCGTTCGGCGACCAAGCCATGCGCCAAGGAAACAGGTTGTCAGTCTGCAGACGACTCCAAGATCGGAAGAGAGGATTTAGAAGATATAAACTTGGACCTGAGTTGGAATATCCTATGATCGCCAGTTGTCCCTTGCTAAGTTCGTGAAATGGAATCCACCAGAGCGCGCCTGCAATAATCAACGCGATGATTACTAAAGCAATTATCGTTTTATGCCATAGTTTCATAGAGATTATTATCCGCTTACGCGATGCGCTTCCATCACGTTCGGAACATTTTCAAGTCTGGTGAGCACTTTGCTAAGCTGGGAAATATCCTCCACTTCCACGATTAATCGCAATTCCGCCAAGCTGCGATTGACGTTGACTTGTGCATCCGCGATATTGACCCCTTCATCGCTCAACAGGTTGGTCACGTCG
>PLNY01000171.1 GCA_003141915.1 Anaerolineae bacterium
CGCATGAAGCCGAACGAAAAAGACGAGACGATGCTGAAGTTCCGCGACAAGCAATATGATATTCTCGTTTCGACCACGGTCGTCGAAGTCGGCGTGGACGTACCAAACGCAACCGTGATGCTGATCGAAGGCGCGGATAGATTCGGCTTAGCGCAATTGCATCAACTGCGCGGCCGCGTTGGACGCGGCTCCGAACAATCCTATTGCCTGCTTGTGCCAACGCATGAAGACGCGACCGAGAACGAACGTTTGCAGGCAATGGCGCAATCGAACGATGGCTTTGTATTAGCGGAACTTGATCTGAAGCAACGCGGCCCGGGAGAATTTTTGGGAACGCGTCAATCGGGTTATGCCACCGGCTTACGCATGGCAAGCATCACCGATGTGGCATTGATCGAGAAGGCGCGGGCGCAGGCGCAAAAATTATTTAATGAAGACGAAGATCTCCAGAAGCCTGAACATGCCTTGCTGGCGGAATCCTTGCAAAGATTCTGGGGCGCAAGCAAAGGTGATGTATCTTAAACACAACGGACACGACACTTGCACCTGACGCAAGTGCAGGTGAGGACACAAAGAAAAAAAGCAAGAATCTTCGTGCACTTTGTGTCCTTAGTGTTTGAAGAGAAGTCGATGAATATTCCATTTTCCCGCCGTGATTTTCTCAAACTTTCAAGCGCCAGTTTGCTTGGATTGTTTTTATCCGAACTGCATTTGGAGAAAGCTTTCGCTTCGCCGGTTAAGCAAGCGCGCGCCGCGTTCAGCGGAATCCAATTATTCGATGAGCCGTCCTTCAAAGCCAATCAACAATATACTTTCAGACTCGATCAAGTAGTGAATGTTACCGGTCAGGAAAATGGCGATTTTGGATTCGGCAATCCGTTTGATAAAACCTGGTTCCAAATCAACGGCGGTTATGCCTACTCCGGTTACTTCCAACCGGTGGAGACGAATTACCAGCAGCCCGTTTATCAAATTCCGTCTGCCGGGCAATTGGGCGAGATCACCGTGCCATTCAGCGATCCCAGAATCGATTCTGCATATTGGTCAGATGCCGCTTATCGTGTCTATTACCGGACCACGCACTGGGTCACGGATGTGGCAGTCAATCAATACGAAAAAACGATTTGGTATAAAATCTACGACAGCCATATGCAGGCATCGTTTTTCGTCTCCGCACAGGATATGCGCCTCGTCCCGGACGATGAGTTGACTCTGCTTTCTCCTGATGTTCCCAACGAAAACAAACATATTTACGTGGACACCGATGCTCAATTGGTCACGGCCTTTGAGGACGATAAGTCGGTTTTGATTGCGCGCTGTTCCAGCGGAGGCAAAGGCACGCGCACTCCAACGGGAAATTATCAAACCTTCCACAAAGGCCCAACGATTCATATGACCAATGACGGCGAACCTGGTGCGGGTCATCCGTATGATTTGCCGGGCGTGCCGTGGGTTTCATTCTTCACTGGTACTGGCGATTCTTTTCATGGCACATACTGGCACAATGACTATGGCAGGCCGCGCAGTCACGGCTGCGTAAACTTGACTCCGGATGACGCAAAATTCATCTATCGCTGGACGAGCCCTGTTGTCCCACCGGAGACGGCGTATCTATATGATCCGGGATCAGGGCCGAAGGTCAATATTGTTTCGGCGAATTCATAAGGAATCATTATGACCAAACAAGCTTTGTTTGCCGGTCTCGTGATAGACGAGAATGATCGCGCGGTGGAAACCACAACGGTCGGCGATGAACCGTTTTATGTCGTGGACGACGCGGGCTTTCGCCGCCACATTCTTGCTGCTGATGTGGATCGTCAGGTGCTGACTCACATGCAGGAGATGATGAAAGGCAGCGAAGGCTTCATCTCGGAGACGGCGGCGCAGATGCTGGGACAGGAAGATATATTCACCAAAGCGATGATCGAGAACCAGCTCAAGAACATGGATCAGCAATTCGATGCGTTGATGCGACAAGGCATCCCGGAAGAAGGCCGCGCCTATTTGGGAATGTTAGGTTTCAAAGTGATCATCAATGTGCATGGAGAAGTGGTGAAGATCGAACAGCCCGCCGCAACGGATGAAGGTGGAGACGAGTGATTAGTAAAAAGATAGAAGTTGAAAAGTGAGAAGATTGAACTTCTCACTTTTTACTTTTCACCTTTTACTTTATGACAAAGGACAACATGGAAGACGCCGAAAACAAATCCTCGCTTCAAAGTTTGCCGCGCAATATTTGGGCGGTAACAATCGCCTCCTTCTTCACCGATATTTCCTCGGAGATGATCTTCAATCTCGTTCCGCTTTATCTTGCCAATGTATTGGGCGTTGGCACGGCCATCATCGGATTGATTGACGGCATCGCTGAAACCACTGCCAGCTTGATGAAAGTTTATACCGGTTCACTTTCCGATAAACTCGGTCAGCGCAAATGGCTGGCGGTTGCGGGATATGCGCTTTCCACCATTTCCAAACCTTTTCTTTTTATCGCCACTACTTGGGAAGCAGTGCTTGGCGTTCGTTTTTCAGATCGGCTCGGAAAAGGAATCCGCACGGCGCCGCGCGATGCATTGGTCGCTGATAGTATCGATGAAAAACAACGAGGGCTCGCCTTCGGCGTCCACCGCGCTGGCGATACCGCCGGTGCTTTTCTCGGAATTGGGTTTGCCGCGCTGATCGTTTGGTTGACCGAAGCGAATGGCATTGACCTCACGCGGCATACATTCCAAATCGCGGTGCTGGCTAGTTTCATTCCGGCTGTGCTCGGCGTATTGGTGCTGATGGGCATGGCGAACGAAGTCCCCATGAAGACCAAGCGCACTTCGGCTCTTCCATCGTTGGAAGGACTCGACACACGCTTCAAGCTTTTCCTGTTCGTGGTTTTGCTGTTCACTCTAGGCAACTCATCGGATTCATTCATCATCCTTCTTGGTCAGAACCGCGGACTGGACATCTTCCAAATCATGTTGATGTTGATGACCTTCAACTTCATCTACGCTTCGTTATCGGGTCCGCTTGGAGCGTGGTCCGACAAGATCGGCCGCCGCAGACTCATCATCGGCGGGTGGATCGCTTACGGGTTGGTCTATCTCGGTTTGGCTTTGTCGAAAACAGGCTGGCACGTGTGGGTTCTTTATGCTTTATATGGAATCTATTACGCCGCGACCGATGGCGTGGGTCGGGCGCTGGTCGCTGATTTTGTTCCGGTCGAAAGACGCGGTGCGGCATACGGACTCTACAACGCCGCAATTGGGATCACGGTATTGCCTGCTTCCGTGATCGCGGGCGTATTGTGGCAAGGCATCGGCTCGTGGACCGGCTTCGGCGCGAGCGCGCCGTTTTATTTCGGCGCGGCATTGGCTTTGCTGGCGGGGGTTTTATTTTGGCGGCTCGTGCCGTCAAAATAATATCTTATTAGTTAATGGAGAGAACTATGAAAATCGTATTGAACGTAATCGGCGTTTTATTGGTCTTGCCCGGTATTGCTTGGTTCCTGCAAGGCATCGGCGTTCTGCCGGGCAGCTTCATGACCGGCCAGACTCAATGGGCAATCATTGGCGGCATCTTGATTATCATCGGAGCAGGCTTGCTTTGGTTTGCAAATCGAAAGCGTTAAGTCTAGTAAGACAGTTTAAGGAAAATTATTCTAAGGAGCTAAAATGATTGAAGTAAAAATTCTAAATCCAGATTTCGAAAAAGCAATCTTAACACTTGACGACAAAACCCTTGAACTTTTCGTGAATGAGTCAAGCAAACGATCTCGCGTAGAGCTTTTGGGTAGCGTTAAGATCAAAACCATTAAAGATGGAAAGCTATATGAGTTGGGTGTGAAAACCTACCAAGGCGGTTATGTTGTTGTTCAGGATTTTGGCCCAGAACTCTTGCCTCAAGTAAATGAATTTGTTGCAGAACTTCAGAAAGCAATTGACAATTCTAAAGCGTGAGCGCCGATTCCAAAGATATTCACGAGCGACTGCGTGAAATGCTTAGCCGCGAAGGCGCGGTCTATCGCGTCATGGAACACGAGCCGGAGGGCCGCACGGAATTCATCGCGAAGATTCGCGGCAACAAGCCAGAGCAGGCGATCAAGTCCATTGTGGTGCAGGTCCGCTTCGGGAAGAAGGAGAGCCGGTATTATCTTGCCAACGTGCCCGGCCATTGCCGTGTGGATTTGTCCGCCATTCAATCCATCTTCAATGGCACCGACGCCTCCGTTGCGCCGCGTGAAAAAGCCGAAGCCTTGACCGGATGCGTCATCGGCGCGATCCCGCCATTTTCATTTGATGAGCAACTTATTCTTTTGGCTGATCCGCTGATCCAACAGAACGAAGAAGTAGTTTTCAATGCGGGACGGCTCGACCGATCCATCTTCATGAAGTCGGCTGATTACATTCGCATCGCTCATCCCCGACTCGAAAACATCGCCATCCGTCCATGACTCTTGCGGATTAATTAACCTTCGCCTTCTCCGGTTTGATTGAATACAATTCGAGGAATAAAAGGACGAAGCAAAGAAGAAAGTTGGTGGCCATTGTATGAGAAGCATTGTCACTCTGAAAACCGGATAAAACAAAAAACAATCCGCCGCCTGCGGCAAAGATCATACTTATAAAACTTAATACACCATAAACCTGTGCACTTCTCACTTTGGATCTCAACGATAGAATCAGGTTGATCGCGGCTAGGATGACGAGCCACGCTCCCACTATGGCATGGATCAATGCCACGCTTCCCGCCTGATGGAGCGCATCTGAGATTTGAGGAATGAAGAAACCAAATGGAGGAATGGCAGCGAGGTTAGAAAAGTTAACTTGGATTCCCAATTCGTATTGGAAGAATAACAAGACCAAGATCGCGATCAACATAAATCGTAAAGGTTTTAACTGGTTTGATGACATGGCTGGGATTCTCCTTTGGCTTATAAATTATTCCGCTGAAAGTGCGGATTTTATAATCTACCATATGCAAATCGTTTCATCAAGTGACGCTTGAATTGCCGCACATTTGTGCTAAGATTGGGGAAAATTTGGAGAGATGATGAACCTGACCTTGATTGCCCGCCCACCGTTCAATTTTCTTTCTGTCGTTCAATCGCACGGATGGATTCAACTTGCGCCTTTTCGTTTCGACGAAAACAGCGGATCGCTTTATTATGTTGACCGTCTTGCGGATGGCCGCGTCGTCGAATATCGAATAACGGGATCATCGAACGGCGTAAAAGTCCAAACGCCTTCGCTCAACAAAAGCGAACGAAACGAAGTCAAAGAAAAAGTTTCGTGGATGCTCGGCCTCGATCAGGATTTTTCATCATTCTATAAAGCGGTGAGCAAAGAGCCGAAACTTCGCACCGCAAAGAAGTTTGCGCGCGGACGCGTGCTTCGCTCGCCGACCTTCTTTGAAGATGTAGTCAAAACGATTCTGACGACCAATACATTATGGGCCGCGACCAAACGGATGAATCTCAATCTCATCGCTTCGTTCGGCGACCCATTGGCGGATTCTGACTCCAAAGCGTTTCCCACGCCGGATAGAATCGCCGCGTCCAATGACAAGGTCCTGAGAGAGACGGTGCGAGTCGGTTATCGCGCGCCCGCATTGTATGAGTTGGCTGTGCGGGTTGCATCCGGCGAATTGAATTTAGAATCCTATAAAACTTCTTCGCTCCCGACGCTCGATCTTCGCAAAGAGTTGATGAAGATCAAAGGCGTTGGCCCGTATGCCGCCGCGAACCTTTTGATGATTTTGGGACGCCACGATTTCATCCCGATTGATTCATGGGCGTTGAAAGTGGTTTCCAACGAATGGTATCGAGGCAAGCCGGTGACGCCGAAACAGGTTGAAAAGAGATTTGAAAAATGGGGCGAGTATAAAGGTCTGGCGTATTGGTTTTGGGATTGGGATTTGAAATACAGCTGACGAGAAATGACGAACGAAAAACCGCTTCACTTGGCTGAGACCTCGGAGGTCTGTATATAGCGCCATGAAGAATATGGATGAACGCAAAGGTCAATGGTTCGTATACAGAGAATTGTCCATGTAATGGGCGGGCTTATAAGGCATTGATTCCAGAATCTGACGCCAGCTATGGTCGTTGAGTGATGCCAAGGAAACTCCTGGCGAGTTCAAGGAAGCGCTCGGCAGGTGCAAGGAAGCATCCGTCAAGCCCAAGCAACCGTCCAGCGAGTGCAAGCAACCATTCAGTGACTTCAAGCAAGCGTCCAGCGGGTGCAAGCAACCATTCAGTGACTTCAAGCAAGCGTCCAGCGAGTGCAAGCAACC
>PLNY01000267.1 GCA_003141915.1 Anaerolineae bacterium
TATCGGACCCGCAATCGGCGGACATCTCAATTCGTCTTGGTCAGCCCGATAGCCTTTCGTCGCCTGCCTTTCAGATTGGCACGGACGATGTTGCCGTCATCGTTCAATCCCAAAATAATATTGATAACCTAACCGCCGATCAAGTTCATTCCATTTTTCTTGGTCAAGTGACGAATTGGAAAGATGTCGGCGGTTCGGATATGCCTATTCAGGTCTGGGCGTATGCGCAGGGCGAAGATATTCAACAAATCTTCGAACAGAATGTGATGGATGATCAGCCGGTTACATCTCTTGCGCGGCTGGCAGTCAGCGCGCAAAATATGTTAGACTCGATTGCAAACAACGGGGGTTCCATTGGGTTTATGCCGCGCAGTTTGGAAACGGGGAATGTTCGCGATGTTTATAAAATCCCATCAGAGCCAGTGCTTGCCATAACGAAGTCTCAACCTGAGGGAGAAATGAAAGACTTATTGGCTTGTCTTCAAAGGCAGAAATGAAAATACTTGTGGTGGATGACGATCCGATCCAATGCAAAATTACAGAGCATGCTCTGCTCAAGGGGAAGCATGAAGTCATTGTATTGGACAATGCCGAAGATGCTCAAGCAATCCTCCAGCAGGGCACAGTGCACTTTGTCATTACGGACTGGATGATGCCAAGCATGGATGGCCCCGCCTTTACACATTGGATTCGTTCCCAAAAAACCGCAGGCTATGTTTACATTATTTTTTTGACTTCACGCGAAGGCCCAGGCGATATCGAAAGTGGATTGAGCGCAGGCGCCGATGACTATATCAAAAAACCGTTTAACTCTTCTGAACTGCTCGCACGCGTGGCGGTCGGCGAGCGCATCTTGCAGCTGGAGGAAAACTTACGGAAGGCAGCTGTCCGCATGGAACAGCAGGCGCTGACGGATGATTTGACCGGCCTGATGAACCGGCGCGCAATTTACCAAAATGGCTCCAAAGAAATTGCGCGTGCCAAGCGACAAAAGAGTCCCTTGAGCGTCTTATTCCTCGACCTGGATAAATTCAAACTCATTAACGACACATACGGCCACCTGGCTGGCGACGAGGCGCTGAAACTTGCAGCTCGTTTGATCAGTTCCAACACCCGCGTTTATGATCAGATTGGACGTTGGGCAGGCGACGAGTTTATCATTCTTCTCCCTGATGCAGACCGAGAACAAGCATTGCAGGTGGTTGAGCGGATTCATCGTTCTTTTGAGAATGAACCCCTGGCGCTCAATCATAACGATAAATTGACTCTGAGAGCCAGTATTGGCGCGTATTCCACGCTGCCTCACGAAGGAAGGGAATTGGATATTGACACCTTGGTACATGAGGCAGACCGCGAGATGTACCGGGTGAAGCAGAGCAAAGAGCGGCAGTGAATAAGGCCGAACGCGCAGTGACAAATATTATCGGCGGGCGCGCCGTGAGTAATAAGGATGCGCTGCGCCGAGGAGAGACTCGTGAGACCACCGATTTTGATTCCATACATATTATTGAATCTTGGTTTCACAAGAGGTGAAGCAAGCAGGCCCTTGCTTTCGATGGATTACATACATTGGAACATGATGCCTGCAATTTAGTAAGGTTACGTAATTGAAATTAACTCCAACTTGGATTAGATTACAATTTTTTAGGATTCAAGGATTAGGCTGGTTATGGCACAAGAGACGAAGTTCGCCTGTGTTTGAAAAGAGCCTGATCTGCTCATTGCGGATATAATCTTAATCTGGTCAACTAAATAAGTTGATGGAACAAAAAAGCAAGGATGCATCAGATGTCAGTACAAAAAAATGTTCCTTCCGATAAAAAGAAGCAGAAAGTCAATATGAAGACCACCAAGGCTGATTTATCTAAAAAAGGTTCTACCGCCAAAAGGAACAAACCAATCTTGCAATCTGAAGGCGCCAAACGTAAACAGGCAGAGGCGGTGCTGGAAGAAGAGCGCAATCTGTTGTACACGCTGATGGGTAATCTTCCAGACGCGATTTACTTCAAGGATGCGGAGAGCCGCTTCATCCGGATTAATCAGGCTCAAGCTCGCCGATTCAGCTTAACCGATCCTGCGCAAGCAGTTGGCAAAACAGACTTTGACTTTTTCGCGGAAGAACACGCCCGACCAGCGTACGAGGACGAGCAGGCTATCATTCGATCCGGTCAGCCTTTGGTAGGAAAAGAGGAAAAGGAAACGTGGCCGGATGGACGAGCAGGATGGGTCTCCACCACCAAGATGCCGCTCCGTGACCAGGAGGGGCGAATCATTGGAACGTTTGGCATTTCCCGCGATATTACCGAGCGCAAACAAGCAGAGGATGCGCTGGCGGAAGAACGGAATCTATTACACGTAGTAATAGATAACCTGCCAGACAGAGTGTTTGTTAAAGATGTTGAAAGCCGTATCCTCCTGGATAATATTGCGCATCAACGCGTGTTGGGGGCGACTACCCAGGAGGAGGTTGTGGGAAAAACAGATTTCGATTTTTTCTCGCAGGGACTGGCTGCCTCATACTATGCCGATGAGCAGAAGATATTACACTCGGGTACTCCGCTGATCAATCGAGAAGAACTGACTGTTAATTCAGATGGCAGTCAAAGATGGCTGTTAACCACCAAGTTGCCTCTGCGAGACCTTCGGGGCACGGTTACGGGAATTGTGGGCATTAGCCACGATATCACCGAACGCAAGCAGTCGGAAAAAGCGCTGATGGAAGAACGAGATTTGCTGCACGCTCTAATGGACAATCTTCCGGACGGTATTTACTTTAAGGATACAAAGAGCCACTTCACACGGATTAACCAGGCTCAAGCTCGTCGGTTTGGCATAAGCGATCCTGCCCAGGCAGTTGGCAAAACAGACTTTGACTTTTTCTCGGAAGACCACGCCCGACCCGCCTACGGGGACGAACAAGCCGTCATGCAATCCGGTCAGCCTCTGGTAGGAAAAGAGGAAAAGGAAACATGGCCGGATGGACGAGTGGGATGGGTTTCCACCACCAAGATGCCGCTCCGAGACCAGGAAGGACAAATCGTCGGAACATTTGGCATCTCCCGTGACATCACCAAGCAAAAACAAGCTGAAGAAGCTGTCCTGCGGGAAAAGCAATACTTTGAAGCCCTGTTTCGTAACAGTCCGGTTGCTGTATCAGTGCTTGATAGTCAGGGAAAAATAGTTTCCACTAATCCTGCCTTTGAACAATTGTATGGGTATAAAAGTGATGAACTGATTGGCGTCAAATTGGACACGCTGGTCGCTACACCTGAAACTGTGGAGGAAGCCGCTTCTTACACAAGACAGTCCATGGCTGGGTCGCTTCATGCAATAGGCAAACGTCGCCGTAGAGACGGCTCACTGGTTGATGTGGAAATTTTCGGCGCTCCGGTGGCGGTGGGAGGCGAGACGGTGGGGACGGTGGCCATCTATCACGATATCTCCGAAATCATGCGCGCACGAGAGGAAGCTGAACAAGCGAACCGCGCCAAAAGCCAGTTTTTAGCCAATATGAGCCATGAGATCCGTACCCCGATGAACGGTGTGATCGGCATGCTTGAATTGGCGCTTGATACCACACTTACATCCGAGCAGAGCGACTATGTGCAGACCGCGCTCCAAAGCGCCGAGGCGTTGCTGGCCTTGCTCAACGACATCCTCGACTTCTCGAAGATTGAGGCCGGAAAACTCGAACTGGAGAAGATCGACTTCGATTTGCGTAACACTGTCGAAGATGTGGCATATACTCTTGCCAAACGCGCTCAGGATAAGGGACTTGAAATGGCTTGCCTCATTCATCCGGACCTTTCATCCGATCTGCGAGGCGACCCGGGAAGAATTCGTCAAATCCTGGTGAACCTGGTTGGGAACGCCATCAAATTTACCGATCAGGGCGAGATCGTCGTCCGCGCTGAGCCCACCGAACAGACCCAAACCTACGCCGTAGTTCACTTCTCGGTACAGGATACAGGCATCGGCATCCCCATTGAGCGACAGGCTGCGATCTTTGATCGATTCACACAGGCAGATGGATCCACAACCCGCAAGTATGGCGGAACAGGTCTCGGCCTGACGATATCCAAACAGCTTGTGGAAGCGATGGGTGGAAAGATCGGAGTTCAAAGCACGCCAGGGGCCGGCAGTATTTTCTGGTTTGAAGTCAAGTTTGAAAAACAGGCCCGCGAAAAAAAGGCAACGGCGCCTCTGACGCTCGGACCTGTAAACTTAACCCAGGCGCGCATCCTGGTTGTAGACGATAATCAAACGAACCGCACAATCCTGACAAAAAACGTGGAGGCGCTTGGAAGCCGAGTCGATGCGGTTGCCAGCGGAGCAAAAGGTTTAGAGAGTCTGCGTAATGCGGTCCGGGCGGGTGATCCTTACCACGTTGTTCTGCTCGATATGCAAATGCCTGGCATGGATGGCGAACAAACCGCGCGCGCAATCAAGAGCGACCCTGCCATGCACCATGTCAAGATCATCGTTCTCACTTCCATGGGTCAACGCGGTGACGCGGTTCGCCTGGAAGCGCTTGGTTGTTCCGGCTATTTGCTCAAGCCTGTGAAACAGCAGATGCTCTTTGACGCCATCGTAGCCGCTTTAAGTCGCGAAAACGAAGCGAAGCCCGGGCTGATCACTCGTCATGTGCTGGCTGAGCAAAGAAAAACTGGTTTGCGTTTATTGCTGGCTGAAGATAACGCGATCAATCAAAAACTGGCAGTTGTTTTGCTGCAGAAAGCCGGTTATTCGGTGGATGCAGTCGAAACAGGGGTACAGGCGCTGGAGAAATTCAAGACCAGCCAGTACAGTGCCGTCTTGATGGATGTTCAAATGCCCGAGATGGATGGCTTCGAATCCACCCACCGAATTCGCGAATGGGAACAGGAAAGCAGGGGGCATATCCCGATTATTGCCATGACTGCCCATGCCATGCAGGGCGACCGGGAGCGCTGTCTTGAAGCTGGCATGGATGATTACGTTTCCAAGCCGCTTGAACCAAAGGTGTTGTTCAATACGCTGGATCGCTGGCTTCAGATAAGCAGTCTCTCCGGCAAGGAAGCGTCGAAAGAAAGCACGCAGGATTATTCTTCGGACGCCGGCCTTCATTCTGCGGTGATGGAAGATGGGCTCTTTGGCGAGATGCAATTTCCAGCCAGCGAGCCGGGAAAATCGACCCCTGTCGTGGAGGCAATGAGCTCTGCCGATACTCTACCAGTCAACTTTGATGCCGCCCTGTATCGCTTTGGGGATGACCGGAATTTCATGATGGAAATGTTCAAAGAATATAAAGATCATCTTTCGCAACGTGTGATTGAGATTCGCACAGCGTTGAAAGAGGGGGATGCGAATCATCTTGGCCGCCTGGCACATAATCTTAAAGGTGTCTCTTTGAATTTCAGCGCCGATCCTATTGCCAAGGTCAGCTTGGGACTCGAAGAACTGAGCAAACGGGAAGATCTGACGGATGCGCCCGAACTCGTTGAACAATTAGAGAAAGAAGTCCGCAGATTGGAAGAGTATTATGATACCGGTAATTTTTCATAAGGAGGTATTGTTATGACTCTGGTTCTGGTCATTGACGATGAGCCTATTAACCACCAATTGGTTGCCCGTGCCCTAGAGCCGCTCGAGTGCAAAATTCATTCCGCGCAGAATGGCAACGAGGGCTTGTCACTGGCTAAAAAATTAAAGCCGGATATTATCATCACCGATGTGATGATGCCTGACATGAATGGCTACGAACTTACGCGAACCTTGCGCCGCGAGCCGGAGTTTGCCGCCACTCCCATTCTGGTGCTTACCGCGCAATCCGGCCTCGAGGCGAAGATCCAATCCTTTGAAGCGGGCGCGGACGATCATCTCACCAAACCCTTTGAAGCCGCGGAGTTGGCTGCCCGAGTAACTGCCCTGCTCAGGCGTCTGGAAGCTGCTAAGGCACCTCGCCCAGAAGCGGCGCCGCAAGAATCGGCTTGTATGATCGCGGTCCACAGTCTGCGCGGCGGGACCGGCTGTTCTTCCCTGGCCGTTAACTTGGGCGTGGGCCTGGCTGGTCTCTGGCGCCAGCCCACCATCTTACTCGATTTGACAATGACTGCCGGGCAGGTAGCGCTAATGCTCAATATGACACTGCGTCGAACATGGGCGGACATTGCAGGCTGGAAGCCGGATGAGCTGGATATGGATAGTTTAAGTTCACTCATCGGCGGGCATGAAAGCGGACTGCATTTCATCGCCGCGCCAACCTTCCCTTCAGAGGCAGAAACGATACGCAGTGAAACATTGGACAAGGCGCTCAAGCTTATCAAAAGTTCATATGAATATGTAGTTGCTGACCTGCCGCATGATTTCAGTGAGCATGCCATTCAGGCACTCGACCATGCTAATACAATTCTGATGGTTGCCTCTCCTGATATGGCGTCCATTCGGGCCGCCGCGGCCGCGATGGATACCTATGGAAAACTAGGTTACCCGCGGGAAAAACTAAAACTAATTCTAAGCGCTCCTTTTCCACACTCTGGTCTTACAAAAGATAAAATCGAGGCAGCCCTGGGAATCACCACGACTGTCACAATCCCATACGCACAAAATGTCTTTGTAGATGCTATTAATTATGGACAACCGCTAGTGTTTCAAAAACCGGAACAGCCGGCTTCCGGCATCCTGGAGGATTTTGCCTTTTATCTGAGTAAGGACGCCCATAAAAAGGTCAGACCGGAAAACCCCACAGAAGCGTGGAAACGAGTGTATCAGCGGTATCATGAACGCAAGAAGTAAAGTGTGTAAATGATTGAATTGATTTGTTACAAGATTGTTGTAATAAAGAGAACCTCCGGCATCGGAGGCTCTCTTTGTACCCAAATATGGAACGACTTGAAGTCAAAACTGTTATACCTTGTGTGACCCACCAGGGACTTGAACCCTGAACCAATTGATTAAGAGTCAACTGCTCTGCCATTGAGCTAGTGGGCCGGCGGGCGGAATAATACCCTAAAGAAAAACGCGTGTCAATGCAGGTATAATGGGCATAATGATCGAGATCAGCATCCCCGGACGCGGCACATTGCAGTTGGAACATCTGGTCAGCGATGTGAACGGCACGCTGGCAGTGGACGGCGTGTTGATGGATGGACTCGCCCAACGCATCGCATCCGTCCGCGACCGGATCACGGTTCACCTGCTGACTGCTGATACGCACGGGAAGCAGGCCGTCATTGATCAGCAGCTCAACCTCACCGCGACTCGACTCACGGGAGGAAATGAGCAGGAACAAAAACGTGCATATGTAAAAAAACTGGGATCGGAAAAAGTGATCGCGGTTGGCCAGGGCGCCAACGACGCCAGAATGTTAAAAGAAGCCGCGCTGGGTATTTGCGTCATGTCGCAGGAAGGCGCGGCGGTTGAAACGCTGCTTTCCGCCGATATGGTTGTTCCAAATATTTTTGCCGCATTCGACCTGCTCGATAAGCCGCTTCGAATCACTGCCACTCTCCGCAAGTAACAGCTACGCAAAAAGACAGCAAGCAAATGACTCTAGACGAATCTTCCATCCCTCCCGAACCCGTTGTCCCGCCGCGTGCCCGCCGTCGTCGACGCGGCCAGCTCGTTGTCCCGCGCGATGCAGAAGGCCGTGCCGAGATTCTTCGTGCATTGGCGCACCGCGCGTATCCATCCTATGAATTATTTGTCTTCGCCCTTTTGTGCGGCGCAATCCTCGGCCTCGGTTATTTCTTTGATTCGCAGGCTTTGCTCATCTTTGGAATTTTGCTCGCGCCTCTGATGACGCCGTGGATCGGCCTTTTACTTTCAGCGCTCACCGGCTCGCCCCGTTTCTTCTTTGAAACATTGGCGGCCTTGCTCATTAGTTCTGTTCTGATCTTCTTGGGCGGACTGGTTGCGGGATTCGCCGTGCGCGCAGTTCTGCCGCGCACACTGAACGAAGCATTTCTGCACAGCCATTTGTGGTGGCTCGACCTGATCGTGCTCGCCATCGCGGCGGTCATCTTGACGATTTCATTTGTGCGTTCGGAAGACAAACCTTACCTGCCGAGCATCATGCTGGCTTATGAACTTTTCCTTCCGCTCAGCGCGGGTGGTTTCGGTTTGGGCAGCGGCGTCGCGGGCATTTGGCCGAATGGCGTGATGGTCTTTTTGGTTAACTTCGCGTGGGCTAGTTTATTCGGCATCCTCACGTTGATCGCCTTGCGCTTTTTGCCCACAAGCCCGAACGGTATTGTTTTGAGCGCTGGCAGTTTGCTGGTCTTTGCTGTGATCCTTATCCTGTTGATGA
>PLNY01000239.1 GCA_003141915.1 Anaerolineae bacterium
GCCTGTTTGACTTCATTCGGCGTATATTCGGCGACGTCGAGTCCGGCTTCGGCAATGGATAACATCACCACGCCGCGCGCCTGCCCCACCGCGATCGCGGTCGAAACGTTGCGCTGGAAAAATAATTTCTCCACCGCACAGGTTTCAGGACGGTGGAGAGTAATCAGTTTTTTTAATTCGCGATATAAAGTCAACAGACGTTCCTGGGCAGGCGTATGAGCCGGGGTTAAGATCACGCCAAAGGCAACGGACTCCAGACTTCCGTCCCGCGTGATGCGGACGAGTCCGTAGCCGGTAGTCGCTGTCCCCGGATCAATTCCAAGAGCGAGGGTCATTAAATATGATAGGGGCGAAGCATGCTTCGCCCCTACTAAATAATATTACGCCGCTTCAATGGCAGCCAGCGCTTCTTCAGTGAGTTTGACGTTATGGAATACTTCCTGCACGTCATCGAGGTCTTCAATCGCCTCGACGGCTCTCATCACTTGAAGCGTCGCGTCCACATCCAGTTCGAGTTCCTGCTTTGCGATCATGCGCAAGCTCGCTTCATCGGGTGTGACATGCGCTTGGTGAAGCGCATCGGCAATCGTCTTGAACGATTCCACCGGTCCGAATATTTCAATGGACTCGCCTCCATCAACCACGTCGTCCGCGCCGCCGATCACGCCAAGGTCAAACGCTT
Organism: Anaerolineae bacterium; assembly: GCA_003141915.1. Lineage (GTDB taxonomy): Bacteria > Chloroflexota > Anaerolineae > Anaerolineales > Villigracilaceae > Fen-1038. The sequence continues at coordinate 683 of PLNY01000239.1, forward strand.
TTTCGTAAGACATCTGGCTTGAAGGAAATGAAAAATAAGCCTTGCGTTCAAACTGCCAGCCGACCGCGCCCGCCTCCGCCATGTTTCCGCCGACGCGGCTGAACGTATGACGCAAATCGGCAACGGTACGGTTACGGTTATCAGTCACGCACGAGACGAGGATGGCAGAGCCATGAGGTCCATACCCTTCGAGCGTGAGCTCTTCAAAGGTTGCGGCATCCTTATCTTCACCGGTGCCGCGTCGAATGCCGCGCTCGATGTTATCCTTCGGCATATTCTCCGCACGCGCTTTGTCAATCGCGAGGCGCAGGCGAAAATTGGATTCGGGATCACTGCCGCCTTCACGCGCAGCCATCACAATTTCACGCGTCAGCCGCGTAAAGACCGCGCCGCGCTTGGCATCTGCCGCGCCTTTTTTGCGTTTGATGGTTGACCACTTATTATGACCGGACATACGTTCTCCTTGCAAAACCACAGTTGTGGGAATTTACACTTGAGCGCCAAGATTATACCATTACAAAGTCCGGCAGTGCGCGGCGCGTTTTGCATCCCGCGCTAGGATGATTCATCCGTCGAGATGATTTCCTGCGCGAGCTTTTGCAGCGCATCGGCGTCTTCGATCTTCGCGGCGCGCCAGTATTGATCGAGCAAATCGAGCGGGCTCAAACTGCTGACGGTTTGATCGGCAGGCAGGCGAATGCGCGCTTCCATTTGCGGATGTTTGACCAGATGAAACTCGAACGCGTCCTCGGCGTATTTTCGCAACGCAGATTCATCAATCAGTGAATCATATTCGCGCGGATATTCAACGATCAGCCGAATGATGGCGCCTTCGATTTCTTTTATCTTTGGCAACGCGGACTTGAGATTCTCCATCACGTTCTCGCTGGATGTTAGGACGGTTCGCCGGTCAATGAAGCGCCGCGCCCCTTCGAGTTTTTTCCATTCGACTTTCGTCTTGCCGCGCGTCACCTCTGCGATGATAAAGAAGCGATCATCGGCGGCTTCGCCAAAGTCGACGCGTTCAATCGAGCCTGGATAGATTACCGGCGGCTGTCCACCTTCATTCAAATCCTGCGGCTTGTGAATATGTCCAAGCGCCACATAATCAAAACGCGGATTCTTAACGAGCGATGCTGGCAACACTAAATCACTTCCAAGCATTACCATTCGTTCCGAGCCAAACGTTGCGCCTTGCACGGAGGCGTGCGCAGTGAGAATCAGTGGAAGGTTCGGATCAGCTTCTTCGAGCCAGCCTTCGATCAATTCCGAGATGCGAGATTCGATGTTCGCGAAGACCTCCGATGAATCGGTCGCGCTCATATCGAGCGACGCCATCAAACCTGAGCGCGCGATCCACGGCAGGGCAATGACTTGGATCGGCAAATCCCATAAATCTTTCGGATGTAAAAGTTCAGGCGTTTGCAAAACGCGCACATACGGTACTTGCAACGTATCGAACTCTTGAATGGCATGTGCGCGCCCGATGGCGGGTGAAAGATCATGATTACCAACGAGAAGCAGAGTCGGGATTTTGGCTTGGGATAAGCGAATGATCCTTCGTCCCCACTCCCGCTGAAAGGTCGGCGCGGGCGAACGGTCTTTATAGGCATCGCCTGCAAAGATGACCATGTCCACTTTTTCNNCCATAATTGGCCATGTCAATGTGAGCGTCGGCAAAATGTAATAGTTTCATAGTTAGGCAGTTAAATAGTTAAGTAGTTTAGCGGTTATGCGGTTTGGCAGTTGATTTTCTTAAGTAGGCGATCATACCATTGATGAGGCGCTTGGTCTCGGTGGCAAGATTATAAGCTAAAGAGAGTTCATCTTGATTAATATAATTTCTATCAAGAGCAAGATAAAGTTCAGATTGAACCTCGCTGGCTGAACGCCTTGCAATTT
>PLNY01000484.1 GCA_003141915.1 Anaerolineae bacterium
TCAGAATGTTTGGCGAGCAAAGCTAATAGTTGTTCAACTTTCAAGCCCTGTTCTTTGGCTTTGGTTAAAGACTGCGGCGTGATTCTATATTTATATTCATCCGTTTTTTCTTCATCCCATTCACAAAACCTTGCGACTTGATAACGGACAGTTCGTGGTGCAAATCTTGGGATGACGATCTTCCCTTGCGACGAGATATGCAGTTTCGCATCTTCTGCTTTCAACTTTAAATTTTCAACATTCAACAACTTGAAAGCAGTGACTTCCTTTCCTTCTTCTGGACTTGCTAGTTCGACCATTCCCAGCCAATATAAAATATCCGTGATGAAGAAGCGGATGAGCGCACCGTCCACTTCATCCCACGATTCGAATCCGCGCAGATATTGTCCGTCCGATTCGCGTTTGATGAACCACGAATCATAATCCCCGGCAGGACGCTGAAAATCTGGATATTTCTTTTTGATGTCATTGATAAAGGAATTAAGGTTCCACCATTTATCATCAGGAATTGCTTCGAACAAGTTTAACAAAAACTCGCGCGTCACCAGCGGTTGATTTTTCCATTCGCCTTCGCAGATGATGGCGGGCATAAGCCGTAATTCGTTGAATGTTTCAGATTCCTGCCACGCTTCGATGAGCATTTTCAGTGCATCAGCTCGCGGCGCTTCGAGGAATTTCCGCCCGGCTTCGGCCTGCGGAATATTTTTCTTTAACAATCCAGCAGAATGCAAAAGTGAAATCAACTTTGGATCAGGAGAAATTTCGCGTCCGAGACGAAGNNGCTTTTTCGTGGGTCGTTGCATCGCGGCCAGGAGGTTCCGTTTTTTGTAGGGGCGACTCATGAGTCGCCCCTACCTGTACCATTTCAAATAAATCATCGGGAATATAAGCAAATTCCTGTGGACCTTGATCGGTATCGAAGAACGCGCGCGCGATCAAGGCGCGATAGAACAAAACTTCGGATGCAGACGCAGGTTTAAGATGCGGATGTTCGCGGTCGCGTTTGCCCGCGCCCATTTCGCGGATATCACCGAATTGACGGACGAAGTTTGCGTATGGGATTCGGCCATTCGATTCGGTCAGTGCGTTCAACGCCTCACGCGCTTGAGGTGTGAGAGAGGCAATTAAGTCAGCAAGCCGCTCAGGGTCGAGAAGAGATGCGGCAAGTTTTTTTGTCGCCTTGTCCAGTTCATTCGATTCAAGTCCAATGCCCCAACATTCCGCAATAATTTGCAGATGTCCGAGGTCATGACCGAGAAGCGAATGATAAATATCAGGCATAAGAAAAAGGCGAGCACGGCTCGCCTTTTATTTTACCCGCATACCACTTTCAGCGCGTTTGGCAAAATTTCAAAATTTAATTTGCGGAGATTGCTTCCAAAGCTCGTATAGATTTCACCGTCGGCATGGATGTAAAGCGGGCGGTCGGAAATCATGCTAAGTTTTTTGCAGCTGCCCATGCGGATTTGCTTGGTAAAGCGGCGATGCGTGCCACTCATGAATTCTGGAACGAGACGGAGCATCATGGGACGCGACACTTTCCGCACCATGACGTATTCCATGATGCCATCGTTCATTTTCGAATCCGGGGAAAGCATAAAGCCGCCGCCCTCGCGTCCGCCATTGCAGAGCGTGGTCATCAAGACCTGATCCTCCCACTTTTCCTGGTCGGTCTCGAACTGGACGTCAACCGGATGATGGTTGAGCAGGATGGTTTGGATTACCGCTGTGAGATATAAAAGAAAGCCGCGCATGATGGGAAGTTTATGGGCGCGGATGGTGACCACCGTGTCGAAGCCGATGCCCAGCGTGTTGTCAAAATATTCTTTGCGTCCATGTTCGTCGGTCATTAGGACGAGATCAATGTTGGATGGCTGGCTCTTAAGCGCGTGATCGAGGGCGTAATCCGATTCCATCGGAATGCCAATGGCGTGCGCAAAGTCATTACCTGAGCCGACCGGCACAACTCCGAGAATGGGACGCTTGTTTTCCGGCAATTGCATGATCCCGTTGACGATTTCATGAATCGTGCCATCCCCGCCCATCGCAATAATCATGTCATAGCCTTGCTCACCGGCCTGCTTGGCAAGTTCCGTTGCATGAGTTGGATACACCGTGCCGCTCCAATCTGCATTGCCGTATTCGTTGATAAGCGGGCGCAAATCATCGGCAACTTTCCAGGCATGGCCCATGTCAGCCATCGGATTCAAAATGACTTTGACTCTGCGACTCATTGCTGATCCTTTTCCAGATCGAAGATGAAAACTATAACCCTCTTAAATAAAGAAGGAGGCGTCAGCTTTATGACGGCGGCGGGAGTAACGTACCTGTAACTGTAAATCCACGTGCAATCCTATAAGAGCCGCGGTTATGCTTCTTTGCCTGGTACAAGGCATCATCCGAAGCGTGAAGCAGGTCGGAAGGCGTTAAAGCGTGAGTGGGATAGAAAGCGATTCCTGCTGAGAGTCCGAGTTTGATCTTATCTCCGTTAGGCGCATCGAATGAAAAATTTTTGATTTTCTCCAGAATTTTTTCCATGACCAGGTGGGCGGCAGGCGGGTCAGTTTGGCTCAAGATCAGTGTGAACTCGTCGCCTCCATAGCGGACGAGGAAATCGGTCGAGCGGACAACAACAGACAGAAAACTGGACATCAATCGCAGAACCTGATCCCCCACTGCATGACCGTACGTGTCGTTGACTTCCTTGAAGCCATCCAAATCCATCATAACAACCGCAAAGGTGTATCCATTGCGCCTGGCATTGTAAACTTCCCGTTCAAGACGATCATCCAATGCGCGCCGATTGGCAATCCCTGTCACGGTGTCCGTAAATGCTTGTATGCTTATCAATTGATGGAGGCTGGCATTAGAGATGGCAACAGCCGCTTGGTCGGCAAGAAGTTCCAATAATCTCAATTCGGAACGCGTGAACCCGCCCGTGATGGATTTGGATAAGTTCATTACACCGACCACGTTATCGTTGAACTTGAGCGGGATGCCAATGATGGACCCATGCCATTCCTCGTGCGAGTCCTTATATAACGGATGGCTTTTAATATCATCGATTGCGATCTGTTCGCCGCTTCGGGCCACCGTATAAGTAAGCCCTTCTTTGCGCGGCATGGAAATGGGCTGATTGCGAGCGCCATCCGAGTTAAGAGCCGCGCCAAATTCCAAAATTCCATCCGCGTTATAAAGGAAGATGTGGGCCGTCCACGCATTTTTCACAAGACGCATCGCCTCGGTCACCACCGCGTCCAGCACGGTGGGCAGGTTCAGGCTGGAGGTCAGGTTGAGACTGAGTTTCTTGAGCGTGTCCAACTCATCGGTATATTGTTGAAGCATCGCCAGCAGAGAACTGTTACTAATTAAATCACCGGAAATTTTTCGAAGTATGCTGCCCGACCCATAATATTTTTCAGCCGCATCCGTCAGAAGATGCAATAATTTGAGAAGGCTTTCACGTTCCTCCGGAGTCAAATCATGCGCTTCGGTCAGCGACCTCTGCGCCTCTTTCAAAACTTCCAAGCGGACATCCATTTTTGGCATCTTCTAGGTGATTGTTCGTTTTGGCTTATACGNNTATACAGAGTAAAATAGCTATTGGGCTTGCATCGGTCGGCTATTATAAAATCAAATACGATAAAATGGACTTATACTTTGCAAAATTGGAGGGCATGTGCCGATAAAACCATTGAACTTTCCTTATGCTACGCCTCTCAAGCCGCGACTCCGCGCTCTGGTCGTTGGCGCATCCAGCGGAATGGGCGCGGCTTTGGCAAAGAAACTGGCTCGCGAAGGTTATGACCTGGCTTTGGTTGCGCGCCGGGAAGGGTTGCTATCTTCCTTAT
>PLNY01000078.1 GCA_003141915.1 Anaerolineae bacterium
TGCCTATTTTGGTAAAGCAGACGTCCGAGATCACTCAGGATTTCCAACAGACTCTGGCCCAGGCTCAGCAATATCTGGCGGCTCCCATTTCCGTTGCGGGAATGCCGCTTGATCTGGGCGGGGTCATCGCTCAAGTAAAAGGTTCTTTTCCCAATCCGCTTACCTCGATTCCGCAGAATCCCGTCCTGCTGATCCGAAATACATCGAGAAGCACACTGTGGGCTTTGATCATTTTCGGCGGCACGTATTTTTTTATGACGGAATGGGAAAATGTTCGCGAAGGGTTGATCCATATTGCGCCTGAAGCATATCGTCCTGATATTCGTAAACTGTATTCCCAGATCAGGCAAGTTTGGATGGCCTACCTGCGCGGCCAACTCACACTCGTGATCATTTTCGCGATTACGTTTACGATCATTTGGACGATCATCGGTTTGCCCGGCTCGCTCTATTTAGGTCTGCTGGCGGGCTTGTTTAGCATTGTCCCCGATGTTGGACCTTTTGCGGCGGCCATGATCGCATTAGCGGTTGCATTGCTGGAAGGTTCCAGGTGGAGCCTCCTGGCCGGCAACAACTTTGTATTTGGACTGATCGTCGTTGGTTTGTATGTGATATTGATTAACATCAATAACCTCTGGCTTCGCCCGATCATCCTTGGACGCAGTGTTCATCTGAGCGAAGCGCTGATCTTTATTGCAATTATCGCCGCGTTGATCTTCTCAGGAATCCTGGGTGCGTTTATCATTGTGCCGGTATTGGCTTCCGTTGTTGTGATCTGGAATTACCTGCACGCGCGGATGCTGGGCCTACCGCCTTTCCACGATGAAGTGCCAGCCGCTCCCGTTCCGGACCCGGACCCGGAGCGGAGCGATGAACCCGAAGCGGAAACTGCGCCCGCGCATCCAACCGCTAAAAAGAAATCAGCGAAATGAAAATCGTCTATTCTGTGGTCGCACCGATCTATAACGAACTCGAGAATCTGCCCGAGCTGTATCGCCGCGTCAAAGCTGTAATGGATTCCAACGGGGAAGCCTGGGAACTTGTCCTTGTGGACGACGGCTCGACCGATGGCTCAACGGAAAAGATCCGTGAACTGGCGCAAAATGATTCGCGCGTTCGCCCTGTGATCTTTGCACGCAATTTCGGCCATCAGATTGCCATCACTGCCGGTTGGGACTATGCGCGCGGCGATGCGATTGTGATCATCGATGCCGATTTGCAGGACCCGCCCGAAGTCATTTTGGATTTGGCGAAGAAGTGGAAGGAAGGTTACGAGGTCGTGTATGCCGTGCGCGCCGAACGCGAAGGCGAGTCGTGGTTCAAGAAGTTTACGGCGTCCATGTTTTATCGCATCATCTATCGCATCACCGACGTAAAGATCCCGGTGGATACCGGCGACTTTCGTTTGATGGATCGCAAAGTCGTTGACGTGTTGAAGCAAATGCGCGAACGTCATCGTTTCCCGCGCGGCATGTCGGCGTGGGTGGGCTTTAGACAAGTCGGTGTGGAATACAAACGCGCGGTGCGCTTTGCCGGTGAAACAAAATATCCACTCAATAAAATGCTGCTGCTGGCGTTGAACGCGATTACCAGCTTTTCGTATTTTCCTTTGCAGGTCGCAACCTATTTTGGGTTTGTCTCCGCCGGTCTTGCCATCCTTGCCATTCCTGTGGTGATTTATCTGCGTATGGAAGGTAGTCCGCAGTTTACGGGGCAGGCCACCACATTGATTGCGGTGTTGTTCCTGGGCGGTGTGCAGTTGATCTCGCTGGGAATTCTCGGCGAATATATCGGCCGTTTGTACGATGAAGCCAAAGGCCGACCGCTTTATATCGTGAGGGAAGCGCCGAAGGAAGAGTAAACGGTAATCCGCCCGGCGGGGTGTTTATCCCGGAATCAAATACGGAGACTTGCACGCAAGTCTCCGTATTCTTTTGCGTGAGAACGGCTAGGCCGCCGTTGCCTTCTTGCGCGCGGGAGTCTTGCGTTCGCTCAGGCGCGTGCCGCCCACCATTTCGTACTGCGACGAGTCATCGCCATAACTGCCTTTGACCCCATTGCGGACTCGCTTCACCTTTTCCCATATGGCCTCATACAGCGCATCGCGCTGGTTGCGCAGGTCGGTCAACTGGGCTTCGAGGGTGTTCATTTGAGACTGAAGCGGGGTTGCCTGCGTGAGGTCGCTTGAAAGCATGTCGCTGCTCAGGTCGCCAAAGGCCACTTTTGCGCCAATCTCCTTCCAGGCATCGAGAACGGCCTGGGCTTGTTCGAGCACATCGGTTGGGTAAGCTTTTGCTGGCATAACTGTATTCCTCCTGTAGAGTGAAATCTTGTTCCCTCTGGGGCACACCCCCAGATTTGTCTAAATTATCTGCAACTGTAGACAATTTGTCAACCCTAATGAGATAAGTTTGGTGGACTTACAAAACTAGGCGGAATACCGGCTAGGCCGGTGAGCTTACCAACTCGCGCGGTAAGCCCACCGACTCACGCGGTAGGGCTACCGACTGACGCGGTAAGCCTACCGACTGACGCGGTAGGGCTACCAACTCACGCGGTAAGCCTACCGACTAACGCGGTAAGGCTACCGACGAACCCGGTAAGGCTACCGACTGACGCGGTAAGGTTACCGACGAAACCGGTAAGGCCACTGACTAAATCGGTACGCGCAAACTCATTAAACCGATGGGGGTTTATATACCGGACCTTTTGCAAAAGTTTTCCTTGCCACGGATTGGCACAGATTCTCACTGATTTTTAAAAATTCGTGCAAATCCGTGAAATCCGTGACAGAAAAAAACACCAGATAAACTTACGTCACGACTTATGCAAGAGCTATACCGTGAAGAAAAGGCATGGTAGTGCAATAATGTAGTTTTAAGCATATAGTTTCTAAGACATGCTATACTGTCTACTCATAACATAGGAAAGATGACTCTTAAAGGCGGGAAATAGCTTCCCGACCAGATGCAAATAACGTGCCTTCAGTTAGGAAGGTATCAGGTTAACTATGAAAGACAAAGTCAAAAAAGTTAAGACGTTCGTAGAACCGTCACTGGAGGTCTCAGAGCTCCGCTACCGCCGCCTGTTTGAAGCGGCCCAGGACGGGATTTTGATTTTGGATGCAAAAACAGGTGCAATTACGGATGTCAATCCTTTTCTGATTGACATGCTGGGCTACTCGCGCGACGAGTTTGTAGATAAGAAGCTTTGGGAAGTCGGCGCGTTCAAGGATATTAAGGCTAGTAAAGAGGCTTTTGAAACACTGCAAAATGAAAAGTACATTCGCTACGAGAACTTGCCGCTCAAGGCGAAGGACGGTCATCTTGTCCAGGTGGAATTTGTCAGCAACATTTATTCGGTGAACAGCGACAAGGTCATCCAATGCAACATCCGCGACATCACCGAGCACAAGCGAGCGGAATTGGAAGTAGAGAGTCTTTCCAGGTTTCCAGGTGAGAATCCTGCTCCGGTATTGAGATTGAATGAAAAAGGAATTATCCTGTATACGAATAAGGCTGGACAGACAATACTCGAAGGATGGAATGTGGCATCCGGTCAGGCAGCGCCAGTTTTTTTGCTGACGAAAATAGCCGAAGCACTCGAATCCCAATCCCAACAATTTGTTGAACTCTCGTCTGGCGCAAGAGTCTTCTCTTTCGCTATTACTCCTGTTATTGGCGCAGGCTACGTGAATATCTACGGCGAAGACATTACCGAGCGCAAGCGGGCGGAAAGGAAAGTTTTACATCTCAATCGCTTATATGCCACTCTGATTCATATCAATCGGATGATTGTGCATACACGAGATCGGGACTCTCTTTTTTCGGAGATCTGCCGCGCGGTAGTTGAGCATGGCAAATTCCGTATGGCTTGGATTGGCCTGATTGACGAAGCCAGTGGATATGTCAAAGCAATCGTTTTCGCGGGTGAAGAACAAGGATATTTGACGAACATACGCATCGCGGTTCAAGACCCGAAACTGGGTGGTGATCCAACAGGTACAGCGATACGCGAAGAACGTTGTATCATCTGCCATGATATTGCAAGTGATCCCCGCATGACTCCCTGGCGGGAACAGGCCTTACAACGCGGTTATCGCGCCTCGGCGGCTGTGCCAATCTGGCAAAGAAAACATCCCATTGGCGCATTGACGGTTTACTCGTCTGAGTCGCAGGGCTTTAGTGATGACGATCAGTATCTATTGGATGAAATCGGGCAGGATATATCCTACGCACTAGATTCGATAGATGCAGAAGCCGAGCGCAAGCGGGTTGAAGAGGCATTGGCCAAAGAACAGTATGACATGCAAACCATCATGGATAACCTGCCGATCTCAATCTACTTCAAAGATCAGGCAAGCCGTTTCACCAGAATTAGCAAGTCTCAGGCCCTGCGGTTCGATCTGAGTGATCCGGCACAGGCAATAGGCAAAACAGACTTTGATTTTTTTACAACGGAACATGCCCAGCCGGCATATGAGGATGAACAGGCCGTTATTCGGACCGGACATCCCTTGATCAAGGAAGAAAAGGAGACCTGGGTCGATCATCCCGATAAATGGGTCTTGACGGTCAAGATGCCCAGGCGTGATCATGTGGGAAATATTATCGGCACCTTCGGCATCTCAACCGACATCACCGAGCGCAAGCAAGCGGAAGAGGCGCTGGCGCAGGAACGCAACCTGCTGCGCTCGCTGATCGACAACTTGCCGGATCACATTTATGCCAAAGACGCCGAAGGCCGATTTACTCTCGCCAACATAGCGGTGGCGCGCCATATGGGGGCCGTCAAACCGGACGAACTCCTCGGCAAGACTGACTTTGACTTCTTTCCGCCAGATCTGGCGACGCAATTTCACGTCGATGAGCAGGCGTTGATTCACTCCGGTAAGTTGCTGATCGACCACGAGGAATTCACCCGAGATCAGGCTGGCCAGACCAAGTGGGTCTTAGCCACCAAAGTGCTTTTGCACGACAATCAAGGAAATTACTTTGGGCTGGTGGGCATTGGCCGCGATATCACTGAACGCAAGCAAGCGGAAGATGCGCTGGCGCAGGAACGCAACCTGCTGCGCTCGCTGATCGACCATGTGCCCGATTTAATCTACGTCAAAGACGCCCAGAGTCGCTTCCTGATAGCCAACCCGGCATTGGCACGCCTGACCGGAGTAGCCTCGCCAGACGAACTCATCGGCAAGACCGACTTTGACTTCTTCCCGCAAGAACTGGCAGCAAAATACTACGCCGACGAGCAGGCAATCTTCCAGTCCGGTCAACCAGTGCTCGAACTCGAAGAACCCTGGGTAGGCGCAGCCGACAACAGAAGATGGCTTTCCAGCACCAAAATACTTCTGAGGAATGCCCAAGGCAAAATCATTGGACTCGTCGGCCAGAGCCGGGACATCACCGAGCGCAAGCAGGCCGAGGCCGCTTTGCGGGAAAGCGAGGAACGATATGCGGTTGCAGTGCGCGGCGCCAATGATGGAATATGGGACTGGAATCTGAAAACCAACGAACTCTATTATTCCCCTCGCTGGAAATCCATGCTGGGTTATGAGGAAAGCGAAATTGGAATCAGTCCCGATGAATGGTTCAAACGCGTCCATCCTGACGACGTGATGCGGCTCAAGGCTGAGCTTAATGCGCACATCAAAGGAGATGCCCCTCTATTTCAGAGCGAATATCGCATGCTTCACAAAAACGGCCAATATCTATGGATGTTAAGCCGCGGCCTGGCTGTTCGAGACGCTGAAGGGAATGTCCATCGCCTGGCTGGATCTCAAACCGATATTACCCTCCAAAAACAAGCCGAGCAGGAAATCGGCAGTATGGCGAAATTCCCCTCTGAAAACCCAAACCCAGTACTACGACTGAGCCGAGATGGCCTCCTGATGTATGCCAACACGGCTAGTGAGGCGTTCTTAAGTATGTGGGATTGTGAGGTGGGTGGACCTGTTCCAGAGTTCTGGCGTGACCTGGCTAACCAAGCGCTTGCGACAAAGGAGAACAAAACTGTCGATATTGTGTGCGACGGGAAAGATTACTCGATGTTCGTCGCTCCGGTTGCCGAGCCGGGTTACGTGAACGTCTATGGGCGCGATGTCACTGAGAGCAAACAGGCGGAAGAAGCAAACCGTGAAACGCAAGCGCGATTTGAAGGCATAGTGAATATGGCGGTCGAGGGGATCATTTCCATTGATGAAAGTCAGCGGGTAATCTTATTCAACCAGGGCGCCGAGCGAATCTTCGGATATAGCGCTGCAGAAGCCTTGGGGTTGCCACTGGTGGAATTCCTGCCGCTATCATCCGCCGAGTTACATCACCGCCTTGTTCAAAATTTTGGTGCAACAGATGATGAACAATCACGGCAGATGAGTAAGCTGCGCGAGATCCAAGGGCGCCGCCTGGGAGGTATGCTGTTCCCGGCTGAGGTTAATATTTCCAAAGTGACAGTCAAGGGCAAGATCATTTATACGGCTATTGTGCGCGACATTACGTTGCGCATACAGGCCGAAGAAGAAATTAAAATCAGCAACGATGAGCTCTCGATGCTGTTCGAGCTTTCCCATTCCATGGCGAATGCAGACAAATTGGACGACATTCTCGACCTCGTGAATCGCCATGCAGTCGAGAGCATTCACACCACCTTCGCCAGGATTGCCCTTTTCGAAGATGGGAATTACATCATACGAGCCGCATATCCAATCCGGGCCATCGGCAATGACTTTGGAATCGGTGAGCGATATCCGGTCAATTCCATATCGTCCTCTCCACATATTCTCGAACAGAATGAGCCAATGATCTTACGGGCCAGTGATCCGGGGATCAGCAACGAAGAAAAGAAAGTGCTCCTTTTAGATTTTGCTCAATTACTCTGCCTGATACCCCTCCGGATCAGCGATTCAGCCCCGAATTCAGAAAATTTAATTGGCTTGCTCATGTTGGGTGAAACGCGGAATGAGGCGCGGGAGCCGTTCACGCCAGAAAAGATGCGCCTAGCTCGAACGATCGGTGACTCAGCTGCGATCGCCATACGGCGTATGCTGTTGCGTGAACAAACCGAGCGTCGCTTGCATCAGTTAATGGCTTTGAGTGAGATTGATCTGGCAATTCTCTCCAGTTCTGACATGGTCTTCAGCCTGGGGGTTCTTCTCTCGCAAGTGATAGAGCAATTAAGAGTGGATGCAGTCGATATCTGGCTGTTCAACCCGACTTCGCAAATGCTGGAATTTGTCTCCGGCCGCGGTTTTCGAACCCTGGCTTTCGAACAGGGAGAACCACTGCATCTTGGAGAGGGCGATGTGGGTCAGGCTGCACTCGAGCGGCGGACAATTCATGTTCCGAATCTGACTGCACATGATGTTCATCCGCGTCTTAAAAAAGCCTTGGCGGAAGAACCTTTTATTAGTTACTTCGCTGTGCCGCTTATCGTGAAGGAACAAGTCAAAGGCGTGCTTGAGCTCTTCCAGCGCACCGAACTCAAACCGAATGACGAATGGCTAAATTTTCTTTATGCACTTGCCAACCAGGCTGCCATTGCAATCGACAATTCTTCCTTATTCAAGGATTTGCAAGAATCCAATATTGAGCTTACCCAGGCGTACGATGCCACCATCCAGGGTTGGTCGCGAGCGCTTGATTTGCGCGATAAGGAAACCGAGGGTCATACCCAACGGGTGACAGAGCTGACGATCAAGCTGGGGCGTCAATTTGGCCTGTCTGAAAATGAATTGGTTCATCTTCGCCGTGGTGCATTGCTGCATGATATCGGTAAGATGGGTGTCCCGGATGCAATTTTGCTCAAGCCTGGGTCGCTGACGGATGAAGAATGGATAATGATGAGAAAGCATCCTACTTTTGCTTATGAAATGCTT
>PLNY01000318.1:0-4865 GCA_003141915.1 Anaerolineae bacterium
CAATTCATGGATCAGACCAATCCGTTAGCGGAGTTGCGCCACAAGCGCACGCTCTCCGCTTTAGGTCCGGGTGGTTTGCGGCGTGAGCGCGCCGGCTTCGATGTGCGCGATGTCCATCATTCCCATTATGGACGCATCTGCCCAATCGAAACACCCGAAGGTCCGAACATCGGTTTGATTGGACGTTTGGCTTCATTCGCGCGCGTCAATGAATATGGTTTCATCGAAACGCCTTATCGCAAAGTTTATAAAGTGTTGCCCGCCGATGACGAACGCCTGATTGGCAGGACTCTTCAAGAAGCGGTGACCGATCCGAAGACCGAGGAGAAGCTTGCCAAAGCCGGCGATGTCATTGATGCGCGCCTTGCGAAACGGCTGGCGAAGATCGGCAATGAAGTGTCCATCGTTCCGTTCGTCTCCGAGCAGACGGATTATCTCTCGGCGGATGCGGAAGATAAATATGTGATCGCGCAAGCGAATGCGCCTCTAACCGAGAATAGTGAGTTCATACGCGAGCGTATCTCATGCCGCTACCACTCGGGTTTTCTTTTCTCAACATCTGACGCAGTGGATTATATGGATGTTGCGCCACATCAAGTGGTCGGCATCAGCGCGGCCTTGATCCCGTTCCTTGAACACGACGATGCGAACCGCGCATTGATGGGATCAAACATGCAGGCGCAAGCTGTGCCTTTGGTTCGTCCTGAAGTTCCTTTGGTTTCAACGGGCATGGAACGCGCGGCCGCATTGGATTCAGGACAAGTTGTAGTGGCCGAAGAGAGCGGCGAAATTGTTTCCGTTACCGGAAGCAAGATTGTGGTCAAAGAAAGAAAAGGCGGACTGCATAATTATCAACTCCGCAAATATCAACGTTCGAATCAATCCACTTGTATTGATCAACGCCCATCCGTTGTGAAGGGTCAAGTGATAAAACGCGGCGACATCATCGCCGATTCTTCCTCCACCGATAACGGCCAGCTCGCCCTCGGGCAAAACGTGGTGGTCGCTTTCCTTTCATGGGAAGGCCTCAACTTCGAAGACGCCATTTTGCTTTCGGAGCGTTTAGTACAAGAAGATCGTTTCACTTCTGTCCATATCGAGAAATATGAAGTGGAGGCGCGCGATACCAAACTTGGACCGGAAGAGATCACGCGCGATATTCCCAACGTGGGCGAAGATGCGATTAAGGATTTGGATGAGAATGGAATCATCCGCATCGGTGCGGAAGTTGGACCGAATGATATTCTCGTCGGTAAGATCACGCCCAAAGGCGAAAAGGAACTTACGCCTGAAGAGCGTTTACTGCGCGCCATCTTTGGCGAGAAGTCCCGCGATGTAAAAGATACATCCCTGCGAATGCCGCATGGCGAACGCGGCAAGGTTGTGGATGTGAAAGTCTTTACGCGCGAAGATAATGCCGACCTTTCTGCGGGCGTGGATATGATGGTGCGTGTTTCGGTGGCTCAGCGCCGCAAGATCACCGCCGGAGATAAGATGGCAGGACGCCACGGCAATAAAGGAGTCGTTTCCAAAGTTGTTCCCGTGGAAGATATGCCGTTCCTCGAAGATGGAACGCCGGTTGATGTCATCCTGAATCCGTTGGGCGTGCCGGGACGCATGAACATCGGTCAGGTGCTTGAAGTCCATCTGGGTTGGGCGGCGAAGCGATTAGGATTCCGCGCCATAACTCCAGTCTTTGATGGTGCGACCGAGGAACAAATCGAAGCCGAGCTTGCGCGTGCCTGGATCGTGGATCAAGCCTGGAAAGAGTCCGGGCAGGCCGCGTGGGAATGGATCAAAGAACAGGAATATGATCCCGAGTCCATCCAGGATGATGATGAGGTTCGTCGTCTCTATTTAGAGTCATGGCTGGGCAAGCGCAAGTATGATGTTTCTGAATTGACTGATGTAGATTATGCGCGTCATGCCGCGGCAAAAGAATGGTTGCGTGATCGTGAACTTGATCCAAAAGTGGTCCTAAGTTCTCTGGATGAAGAAACCGTTCATTACGACCCTGAAGCGGATAAGCAAACCATTCAAGCTTGTCTGCGCCTTTGGATGGAAAGCCTGGGTTACACCAAGCGAGTTGCGGACGCCAATCTTATGGCAGCGGCCCAGGATGTAACTCGCGAAACGGGTTTCCCGCTGCCGATTCTTGGCAAGCAGGTTTTGCGTGATGGTAAAACAGGTCAACCGTACGATCAGCCCGTCACGGTCGGTGTAATGACCATTCTTAAATTGCATCACCTGGTCGAAGATAAAGTTCATGCGCGTTCAACAGGCCCATATAGTTTGGTCACGCAACAGCCTCTCGGCGGTAAAGCGCAATTCGGCGGTCAGCGCTTTGGCGAAATGGAAGTATGGGCACTGGAAGCGTACGGCGCGGCTTATACATTGCAGGAAATGCTCACGGTTAAATCGGATGATGTGCAAGGCCGCGTCAATACATACGAAGCCATCGTCAAAGGTGAGCCAATTGAAGAGCCGAGCATCCCGGCTTCGTTCCGCGTGCTGGTCAAGGAACTGCAATCTCTCGGTCTGTCTGTCGAAGCGATCAATGAGGGAGGGGATGTGGTTAAATTTGGAAAAGATGAAGAGAAGACGCATCCGCCGAAGATGGGCACTGGCCTCATGGAGCTTGGTGTGGATGCTGAATCAATTAAGAAATAGTATGGCTTTTTTCTTGACTTGCGGGTAACCGCATGTTAGAATAATTCGCCGTTGCCTGCAAGAAGGCGGCAGTTCTCCCGCCAAACGTGGCACCTACAAATGAGGCCATCATTATCGTTCCTGATGGCCTCATTTCTTGCAAAAGTCTTTGTGAAAGAATTTGTTATCGGAGGCAAAGTGCCGACAGTTAATCAAATGGTCCGCAAGGGCCGCAAAAACAAGAAGGCCAAGAGCAAGGCTCCTGCCTTACAGTTTACATTGAACAGTCATAAACAGCGACGCGTGCGCCAGGATAAAGGCGCGCCGCAAAAACGCGGCGTCTGCACTGTAGTGCGTACNNCTGACGAATGGGATCGAAGTGACCGCATATATTCCGGGCGAAGGCCATCAATTGCAGGAACACTCTGTGGTGCTTGTGCGTGGCGGACGTGTTAAAGATTTGCCGGGCGTTCGTTACCACATTGTGCGCGGCTCACTGGATACAACCGGAGTCGAGAAGCGGCGTCAGAGCCGCTCCAAATATGGCGCAAAGCGCCCGAAGGAAACCAAGTAAGGAGATTATTCATGAGACGTGGAAGTCCGGAAGAGCGGCCAATTCCGCCCGACATGCGCTATAACAGCGTTCAACTTCAAACCATGGTTCAGCATATTATGAAGCGCGGCAAAAAAAGCGTGGCCACGCATTTGATTTATGACGCCATGGATTTGATCAAGGAACGTACACAGAAGGATCCGCTCGAGGTTTTTGATACCGCTCTCAAAAATGTGGGCCCTGCAATGGAAGTCCGTCCGCGGCGAGTAGGTGGCGCGACCTATCAAGTTCCAATGGAAGTCGCGTCAGACCGCCGTACTACGCTGGCAATTCGCTGGATTTTGAGCGCGGCGACCGAGCGTGGAGGTCGATCATTCTCCGATAAACTCGCTTCTGAATTGATTGACGCTTCCAATGAAACCGGCTCTGCAATCCGCAAGCGCGATGAGACTCACAAGATGGCTGAGGCCAACCGAGCATTTTCTCATTATCGTATTTGAAGAAGATTATTTCATTACTTATTATTAGGAAAGAATGGCACGCGAGTATCCGCTGGAAACGTATCGGAATATTGGGATCATTGCCCATATTGACGCCGGGAAGACGACCACTACCGAGCGTATCTTGTTCTATACCGGGAAGACGCACCGCATCGGTTCGGTGGATGACGGCACGACCGTCACGGACTGGATGGAACAGGAACGCGAACGCGGTATCACGATTGTTTCAGCGGCCATTTCTTCTGAGTGGAAGGGTTATCAGATCAACGTTATTGATACGCCCGGACATATTGATTTCACCGCCGAGGTTCAACGCTCCCTGCGCGTTTTGGATGGCGGCGTAGTCATCTTCGATGCGGTTCAAGGCGTGGAGCCTCAGAGCGAGACCGTTTGGCGGCAGGCTGACCGCTACGGGGTGCCGCGCATTTGTTTCGTCAATAAAATGGATCGCGTCGGCGCCTCGTTTGAGCGCACTATTCAAACAATCATAGATCGTCTCGGCGCAAGCCCAATCGCCATGCAATTGCCCATTGGCGCCGAAGCAACATTTAAAGGTGCGATTGATTTGCTTACCATGCAGGGCATTATTTGGGAAGATGACCTCGGCAAAGAACCAAAAGTTATCGAGATTCCTGCTGAGTTAAAGAAAGCGGCGGAAGAAGCCCGCCACCATATGGTTGAAAAGATCGCTGAGCTTGACGATCATTTGACAGTCAAATATTTGGAAGGGGTGGAGATCAGCATTGATGAGTTGAAGTCTGCGCTTCGCAAAGCTGTTATCACTAACAAAGCCTATCCTATTTTCTGCGGTTCATCCTTAAAGAATAAAGGCGTGCAGGCAATGCTCGATGCGGTGATNNCCTCTCAGTGCTTTGGTTTTCAAAATCGTGACCGATCCTTATGTTGGACGTTTGGCATATTTTCGCGTTTATTCAGGCGTTATTTCGCAAGGTCAGATGGTCACTAATTCGACGAAGGGTAAGAAAGAACGTATCGGGCGTTTGATCCGCATGCACGCCGACCGCCGCGAAGATATCACCGAAGTTCGTTCCGGAGATATAGGAGCCGTGCTTGGTTTTAAAGATACATTCACGGGCGATACGCTTTGCGATAACAAATTGCTTGTGCTTGAAAACATCACTTTTCCGGAGCCGGTTATTTCC
>PLNY01000318.1:4886-5205 GCA_003141915.1 Anaerolineae bacterium
ATGTCGGCGCGCCGCGCGTGGCGTATCGAGAATCGATTACTCGCATGGTACCTGAAGTTAATTACAAGTACGCCAAGCAGACCGGCGGTCACGGTATGTACGGTCACGTGGTGATCAAGCTCGAACCGGGTCAGCCCGGCTCAGGAGTCATCTTTGAAGAGGCTATTCGAGGCGGGACCGTGCCGCGTGAATATATTCCTGCGGTTGAAAAAGGCGTGAAGGAAGCCGCAGAGAGCGGTGTGTTAGCCGGCTATCCGGTAGTTGATTTGAAAGTCACGCTCTTTGACGGATCATTTCATGAAGTTGACTCGAACGAAAT
>PLNY01000480.1 GCA_003141915.1 Anaerolineae bacterium
AAGCTGTGAACCGTATAAGCGATCCATGCGACGATTACGGCGAGAACAAAACCCGCGGCGAGTTGAATCATATTGCGGTGCTGACGATGAATAATACGGCGATGAGGAACAATAAACTCGATAGCGCGCTCGAGGCCCAAAGAACGAACGAAATCATCTGCGTCTTTTCCCAGCGGAAATAATAGAGACCGGTCAGCCATCCCGTCAGCGCGAGGAACGTGCTGACCAGCGGCACGATAATCAATTGCAGCGACGGGACCGCATCCACCGTGCCGTCCGGATTGAAGCCGAGTCCGATTCTTGGCGTGGATGGAATAATGAGACTCACCCAAACAAACAAACCGATGTTCAGGAATAGCGAGGCCAGCCATAAATAACGGATTAATCCGTTTTCCCAAGCCTCTGCGAGGATGAAAGATGGATAGAGCGATTTCGGTTCTGCAGGCGTGATGCTTCCGAGTTCGATGGCGCGCGCAAAAGTTTGTGTGAAGTCGAGCGGCTTGGCCGGTGAAATGGCAAAGACACGCTTCGCCGTTGCCACCAGTAACAGATTCTTTCGGTCGCTTGCGATGAATTCGACCACGCCCAAATCGGGATGGCGGCGAAGCCCGAGGATCGCACCCGGCACTGACATGGACGGTAGCCGCAGGCGATGAGTTAAGTCGTTGACCGGGCGCACCCATTCGATATCGTTCAGCGGAATGGCTTCGTCGCGCAGACCCCAACGCAGTTCAAGTCCGTCGCGGTTGAGGACATATTCTGCGCGCAGTAATGCGTAAGCGCGATAGCCGATCCATGGAATGGGCGCAAATGCAATCAATCCGACGAGCAGGTAAGTGACAAAGTCTTCGCCCATGGTTGTATGCGAAAGATTGATGAATCCCCATGTGGAAATAACGGCCAACGCGACCAGCAGGCTTCCGTGAAACAAAAGTCCGTTACGTTTGGATGGAGAAAAGAGTCCGGTGTTCATATTCATAATCAACCGCGAAGCACGCTAAGAACGCAAAGGAAAAATTTAAATCTTCGCGACCTCGCGCTCTTGGCGGTTCAATTAACTTTTACTTAATTCATCTCTGATCGCGTTGCAAACAATCTCCACTTGTTCTTCCTTCATCACGCCGGAGAAAGGCAGAGCCAATCCGCGTTTGCCCAAATCTTCTGTGATCGGAAAATCGCCTTCGCGATAACCGAAGCGTTCGACCATATATGGCTGTAAATGGATCGGAAGGAAATATGGACGCACATGAACGCCGCGTCCTTCCAATCGTTTCGCGAGCGCGTCTCGACTGATTCTTTTATCGAAGCGGACAACATATACAAACCACGACATGCGCGACGTGAACGACTCGATGACGGGCGGTTCAACGCCAGGGATTTCACTCAATCGTTCGCTATACCAATTCGCCGCCCGATCGCGTTTCTTTAACAATTCGTCGAGACGCGTCATTTGGGTTGTTCCGAGCGCGGCAGACATTTCATCAAGGCGATAGTTGTAACCAAGATAGGTATGTTGCAACCATGTATCGCCGGGCGCGCGTCCCTGATTGCGAAGCGCGCGCATCATATTCGCGGCATTGTCCTCGGATGTAACCACGACTCCGCCTTCACCGGTTGTGATCTGCTTGTTCGGGTAAAACGCGAAGACTGCGTAATCGCCGAACGTTCCGGCGGGCTTGCCTTTATATTCCGCGCCGAGCGCTTCGCATGAGTCCTCGATCATTTTCAGATGGTATTGATTCGCGATGTTGCGAATCGGATCGAGGTCCGCGGGCTGACCGAAGACATCCACTGGCAGAATCGCTTTCAGTAGACGCTTCGTTCCCGACCCTTTACGCGGCAACCATTTCTCAGCCTTCTTCCCGCCCTCGATTAAATCGCGCGCGGCTTGCGATACAAGTTCCGGATCAATATTTCCTGTTTTTGGATTCACATCTACAAACACAGGCACTGCATTCTCGTACAACATCACGTTCGCCGATGCGACAAACGAGAACGGCGTGGTGATGACCAGATCGCCTTCGCCGATTCCTGCCGCGCGCACACACAAATGCAAGCCCGCTGTTCCCGATGAAACACCGACAGCATGTTTCGCTCCGGTCAAATCGCAAAACGATTTTTCAAAATCGGTGATCCAATGTCCCATGCTTAAGATGGGCGTGTTGAGGACGCTTTGAACTGCCTGACGTTCGGCATCGGTCAGGTCGGGGGAAGACATGGGAATTTGCATTTTATTCCATTCGGTAGGGACACAGTGTCGCTATGTCCTACGGTTTCAAGAAGTTTTCTGGTTTATTGAGCAGTTGCTCTTTTTGGACCAAGCGATTCTCTTTTTCCTTGCGCGGCTTCAATTCTACCATTCCCTCTTTGAGATTTTTCTCGCCAACCGTGATGCGGATTGGACAACCGATCAAATCCGCATCGTTGAATTTGACTCCGGCGCGTTCGTCGCGGTCGTCGAATAAAACTTTTGTATTTGCGTTTTGTAACTCGTTATAAATTTCTTCAGCCTTTGCGAGAGTATCCATTTCTTTACCTGGAACATTCATCAAATATACATCAAACGGCGCGGCGGACTTGGGAAACGTTAAACCTTTATCGTCGTGATGAGTTTCAGCGAGCGCGAAAAGGATATTTTCAAAATGATGTTCGTTTCCATCCGCAAGTAATTCCGCATTGACTAAATCTAATTTGCTTCCACAGTTGGAACATGGATAATCAGCATTTGCCATCACAATATCCGCGATGATCTCAGCCTTGTAATCGCGTCCAACGTTGGTATTCTTCAAGTGATAACCTGCTTCATTTGCGCCAGCGATAAGATTGGATGATTGAGGAATCAAATCGTCCACAACGATTAACGCATCATTCAATCCGATCGGCGACGCATACCCAGCGGCCGCTCCCGATTCAGCGATTTTTTCCGGAGTCGCGAGTCGAAAATCTCCGACGAGTTTCTTCAACTTGGCTTCACTTAATTGCATGTCGCCGCGCACAACTACAAAAACGAACTTGCCATCCGAATTGCGCGTGAACATGAGAGCTTTGGCAGTTTTCTCTTTTGGAACGCCAAGAAAATTTGCCAATGATTCGATAGTATGGCAATCGGGCGTCAATACTTTTTCAATGGGTAGGGGCGACTCATGAGTCGCCCCTACGGGTTTGGCGAATTGAGCAATTTCTTTGCGAGAAGCATATCTGCATGATGGACAATGAATGACTTCCATCGAACCCGTTGAAATGGGGAAGAAAGTCTCCTCTTGATTTGCAATTACCGGCAAAGACAAAAGCGAAATAAAGTTTGGTTGGTTTGCCAACGATTTCAAATGTTCAATGGCTTGATTGCCAAGCGGAAGAATCTCGTTTTCGCGCGTGATATATCCTGCACGCACCAACCAGCCGAATCCCTCCGTCCGCATGTTGGATGGGAATTCACGTTGAGTTTGAATCTGCAAGTCGCGATATTTCATGTTTTCAAAAGACCCTAAAGGTCTCAGCCCTTTCAGGGTGCTTCGCGAAGACCTTTGGGGTCTGCTTTATGTTTCGTTCTTTTTCTTTCGCGCTTTTGGCTCGGGAGGGGGAATGGTGATTGGCGTCTGCGCGAGGGACTCCGCTTGAGCCGCCTCGCTCGGCGTCGCTTGTGGAGCCGCTTCAAGATCCAGTTCGACCGTTTCTTCCATCCGAATCTGTCCGCGCAGGAATGCGCCTTCTTCCGTGACGAATGCCGTCGTGACCACATCGCCCCAAACGCGACCCGTGCCGCGGATTTCCAATTTTTGAGTTGTGATATTGCCGCGCACTGCGCCGGCGACAATGACATTGTTGGCACGCACATTCTGGCAAGTGACGCGTCCCGTTTCGCCGACGACCAACATGCCGCGCAATGCGATATCGCCCTCGAACGCGCCCTCGATGCGGACGCCGCCCGAACCGTTGATCGAACCGTGCCAGATCACGCCCGGTCCAAGCACCGATGTGATTCGTTCTACAGCTTGAACAGGTTGTGTAGAGTCGGCAGGAGCCGCATTGCGTTTGAACATGATGAGATTATTTTACCTTAAAAAAGAATGCCGATTTTTTATCGGCATCCGTTCTGATTATTCACCGCTTTCTTTTGCATCCAGATTCATCTGCACGCCGACCGTGTTGAACCCTCCATCCACATACAAGACTTCACCGGTTATCCGCGTCGATAAATCCGAGGCGAGAAACACTGCCGCGTTACCCACATCTTCGATGTTGATATTCTCGCGCATTGGCGACACATCCGCAAAGCGTTTATACATATCGCGGAAGCCGCCCACGCCTGCCGCCGCCAGCGTGCGGATCGGCCCTGCGGAAATCGCATTGACGCGGATTTTCTGCGGACCAAGATCATAAGCCAAATATCGAGTCGACGATTCGAGTGCGGCTTTTGCCACACCCATCACGTTGTAATGCGGCGCGACTTTGACCGAGCCGTAATACGTCAGGCATATGACCGAGCCGCCGGGCCGCAGAATAGAATGAAATGCATTGGTCAGGGCAACGAGCGAATAGACGCTGATATCCATTGCGTTTCGGAAGCCTTCACGCGTCGTATGATAAAAAGCCCCTTTCAATTCGTCGCGTCCGGCAAACGCGATCGAGTGCACCAGGATGTCAATATGCCCAAAGTATTTTTTCGCTTTTCTGGCGACCCTTGCAATTTGCTCATCAGAGGACACGTCACACGGCTCGACAAACATAGCGTCCAGCTTGTCGGCAAGGGGATGAACATATTTTTCAACCATTGGAGCATAGCTGAGAGCCAGGCACGCGCCCTGTTCCTTGAAGGCTTTGGAAATGCCCCAGGCGATGGATCGTTCATTCGCGAGGCCGAAAATCAATGCAGTCTTATCGTCCAAGAGACCCATAAAATTCTCCTTTAACACTAAGTGGTTCAGGCTTACAGCCTGACGGTTCTTCGAAAACACAAGTTCACGCTACGCATACTAAGACAAGAGATCGAAGAACAAAATCAATTTTATCAGAAAGCCGAGCCCAGGATCGTATTGCGCGCCTGCAATGGGGTGGCGCTGGCATTGACGATGGATTGATGCGCGCGGTTAACATCGGGCAGGTGCTCCGCGATATAAACCTGTGCCAGGTCCCGTTTCCGCTCCGAGACTTGGGCATCCTGAAGCAGCAGCCAGGAATTGAGCACGTACACCGCCATGTTGACGAGGTCGGAAGAATAATAGTCGATCATATCCCGTTCCTGGGCCTTCAACGCGTCTGTGGCTTTCTTCAGCAAATCAGTGGCTTCGACCAGCTGTCCTTTGAGCGAAGTCAGTGCGGGCCCGTAATCTTTCATGGCCCATTCATCGAGCAGTGGATCAAGCGCGCGGCCGAGCAGTTTGCCGACGGCAGCTACGATCTGAAGCTGACTGGTGCCTTCGTAAATGTTGGTGACGCGCACGTCGCGGAAATGACGCTCGATGTTGAACTCGCGCATATACCCCACGCCGCCATGAATTTGCATGCCAAGGTAACAGACACGGTTGCCCATTTCGGTGGCGTAGTATTTTGTCAGAGGCGTGAGCGTATCGGCGAGATTGGAAGCCTGCTTCAATTTTTGTCGGAGGTCCGGGATCGCCTCAGGGTTTTCGTTGTTCAATTCATCGTAGGCTTTCAGGCGATCCACCCAGTTGCCGGTTTCACTCAGCAGGGCGCGCGTAGCTTCGATCTCGCCGCGCATCGAGAGCAGCAAGCGTGAGACAGCCGGTAGATTCGCGATCGGCTGGTTGAACTGTCGGCGTTCCTGGGCATATTGATAAGTCTCGCGGTAGGCAGCTTCGGCAATCCCCAGTGCCTGTGCGCCGACTGCCAGCCGAGCGCCGTTCATTAGCGCCATGGCATAGCGCATCAAGCCAAAGCGGCGTTTCCCAAGCAGTTCCGCCGGCGTGTTGTTGTATTGGATCTCGCAAGTGGGGGACGAGTGAATGCCCAGCTTGTTCTCGATGCGGCGAATGTGCACGGTTTCATCCCGCTCGATCAGAAACAGCGACAAACCGCGCGCGTCGCTTGAACCAGATTCACTGCGCGCCAGTACCAGTTGGATGTCGGCACAGCCATTGGTAATGAATCGCTTGACGCCGTTAAGATGCCATTTGCCGGTCGTCTCGTCGAGGGTGGCGCGCGTTTGCACGGAGCCCAAGTCCGATCCGGCGTCCGGTTCAGTCAGCACCATCGCTCCAGCCACTTCGCCGCGGCTGAAGCGCGGCAGGATGCGTGCTTTCATCTCTTCGCCGCCAAACTCATTGATCGAGGATGCGATCTCCTGCAAACCAAAGATCGTCATCAGGCCCGCTTCAGCGCGCGAGATGATCTCCACCATCATCTGATACAGCGTCTCAGGCATATTCATGCCGCCGTATTTCCACGGCAGCATGACGCCCATCAACTCCGCCTGCTTTAACGCCTGAACGGCTTTCTGCGTCGCGGCGGCATATTGAACTTCTCCATTGTCGAAATGTGCGCCTTCTTCATCGGCTTCCGCGGCGCGGGGCGCGATGACCGAGGCACAGATATCGCCTAACACTTCCAGCAACAGACGGTAATTGTCTTTCGCGTCCTCGTAATTGCGCGGCGCAGCCGCATACTGCTTGGCCGTGCTATATCCTTTTTCCTTGATCTCGATGACTTCCCGCAGGTCCATTCGTTCGAGGCGAAACTGTAAGTCCAGGTTGTCCAAAAAGAAATTGTCAGCCATGCTGTCTCCGTAATGATTTTCTCAATCTCACTTGACTCGTTCGCGCATTGCGCGGATCAATAGAGGCAAAACTTCCGCCAGGTCGCCGACGATCTTGTAGTGTGCCACCTGGAAGATGGGGGCGTTCGGNNACCTGGTGCTCGCGCGAAATGTAGCCCGCGTCCACGGCAGCGCGCGAAGCGCCTACTTCGCCGCCCATCAGGTTCGCCAGCTCGCGGATTAGATCGAACTCATCCTGACCATCCACTCCCGCGCCGCCCGCGATAATCACTGACGCGTCTTTCAACTTAACGGTCGGTTCGCGCCTTTCATGGCTCAACACCTGCAAGGCGAAATCCTGCGGCTGGAAAATCGGCGTGATGTTTTCGATACTGCCCTTGCGCGTGGCATCGGGTTCGCGGCGGCGCATCACGCCTTCGCGCACGGTCGCCATCTGCGGACGCGTCTTCGGGTTGACNNTGCAAGTCGGTGCAGTCGGCGGTCATGCCCGCTTTGAGGGCGCTGGCAACGCGTGGAGCCAGGTCGCGGCCCACGGGCGAAGCTCCGACTAAAAAGATATACGGCTGATGCTCGCGCGCCAGATCTGCGGTGACGCGTGTGTAGGGCAGCGTGCGATAGATTTCCAATTCAGGATGGTCCGCCACCAAGACGTGATCGGCGCCATATTGAATCACAGATTCAGCCAGTCCTTCGATTTGATAACCACACAATAAAGCCCAGACCTGGCTGTCCAATGCCTGCGCCAGTTCTTGACCTTTTGCCAGCAACTCCAAGCTGATGTCGGCGATCTTTCCGCCTTCCTGCTCGATGAAGATCCAAACGTTTCTGTCAGTCATGTCGGCACCTTTATCCTACGATGTATTCCTTGACCAATTCCTGAATCAACGCCTGAATACCTTCTTGTGTAGCTGGAATATCCTTGCTTTCGGTGGTTTCGAGCACCACATAGTTGATCTTATGCACCTGCGTTGGCGATCCGGCCAGCCCCAACTGAGATTCATCCACGCTCAAATCGGCCGCGCTCCAAACTTTAATTTTCAAATTGTGTTCAGTTAGATAAGCATCCAGTGCCGACTCGCTGCCGAACTCGGGCCACATCTGGAGCAACTTGCGATACTCTGCTGGGACAGCTGCCAGCTTGTATTCGATCCGCTTACGAACCGAGGCTGGACGCGGCTGATTGGCAGAGCCGACCACGGTCAGCAGGCAGGGCAGCGTGCACTTGACCACTTCCGTGCCGAGATCGAACGCGCGCCAGACGATAATTCCATCCTCCTTAACTTCCATGAT
>PLNY01000109.1 GCA_003141915.1 Anaerolineae bacterium
AAATTTCATCGCGTCAACGCTCCGGATCGCGCAAACGATAACCGGCTCCGCGAATCGTCTCGATCAATTTGACTTCGTACGGATCATCCACTTTGCGCCGCAAACGGCGGATGTAAACATCTACCACATTCGATGTGATGGTTTTATCGTAGCTCCATAAATTTTGAATCACCAACTCGCGTCTAATCAAACGATTTAGGTTCCGCATGAGATATTCAAGCAAAGAATATTCGCGCGCGGTGAGATCGAGAGGCGTTTCGGCCCGCGATGCAAAATGGGTTGCCGGATCCAGCTTCAGATCCGCGACTTGAAGCAAACCGCTTTTGTTGTCTGTTTCGCGGCGGAGCAGGGCGCGCAAACGAGCGCGCAATTCCGCGACTTCGAACGGCTTGACCAGATAATCATCTGCGCCGCTGTCTAAGCCGGTGACGCGGTCTTCGAGTGCATCGCGGGCGGTCAGCATCAGAATCGGGGTAGCAACGTGTTGATCGCGCAGTGAGCGGCAAACTTCGATCCCATCGCGCTTCGGCAGCATCACATCCAAGATGATGAGGCTGTATGAGGTTGTCAATGCCAGGTCTTCGCCCTCGACGCCATCATACGCTGTATCCACGACATAACCATCCTCCACAAGCGTCCGGCGCAAAGCGTCACTCAAACGGCGATTATCTTCAATTAACAGGATTCGCATGTTCTTATTTTAGCACTACAAAATGACTAAAAGATGACAATGCTTTTGACTTCTCTAATGTTCATCTGGGTGTCATCTTGCTTAAGTATACTTTAGCAATAAACAATACAACGGAGAATGACCATGAAAAAACAATTGACAGCTTTTATCGCTGCGATATTCATCACCTTGTGCATTGCATTGGGAATCTTTGCGATCAGCGGCGTGGCTTTTGCCAATTCAAATGGCGTGCAGGCCTCGAATGTGCCCGGCCAGAGTGCTTCGACAACAGCCAGTCAGGGCGCTTCAACTGACGTGAACGCAAGTAATGTTGTCAGCCAGGTGCAGGTCCAACAGCAACAGCAGATCCAGCAATTGCAAAGCCTGGTGGCGCAATATCAACAACGTGACCAGCAATATCAGCAACGCGAGCAACAATATCAAACTCAGCTCAGCCAGGCCACTACACAGGCCGCGCAGGCTCAACAACAATTGCAGCAGTATCAAGCGCTGGTGGGCGCTCTTCAACAGCGCGGCATCATCACGATTTCCAGTGATGGGCAAGTTTACATTAACCGCTAAACGCGATTGGATAACATCTTATGAGATTCTTCAAAGCGAGTCTACGAACCCTGATTATGCTGGCAAGCACGTTCAGTTTCCTCGGCGGCTGGATTTTACTTGCGCATTCACTCAAGCCGACTTCAAACTCCTCGTTATCAGCTTCTTCTATTTCGGGCATCGCGGCCACTCCATTGCCGACTTTGGCGCCGCTTCCGGGTATGAATGTGCAACAACAAGCTCAGTCCGCACAACAGAACCCGTTTACCATCATCGCACCGGTGCAACAACCGCAAGTTCAAACCATGCCTGTCTTCAGGACGAGTGGTTCCTAATGGACTGGATCGAGTTTCGAGCCATGAACACGGATGTGCTCGTGGCAGCGCAAGGATCGCTTTCTAAAGATGGAATGCAGATTGCGCGTGATACCATCGAAGCAGGCGAGCGCCGCTTCAGCCGATTTCAGCAGGAGAGTGAACTTTCACAACTGAATCGTACCGCAGGTCAATGGTTCAACGCATCGCAAGAGACGATGGATGTCTTGCAAAAGGCGCGTTACTTCTTTGATGTGACGAAAGGGTTATTCGATCCTTCAGTGTTACCGGATTTGATACGCGCTGGTTATGATCGCAGCATGGATGAAATCCGCGCACAGGATGGCGTTGTTTCATCTGCCGCATCCGACCGCAAGCCGAAAGCGGACTTCCGCGAAATGGAACTTGACCTTAACTCAAGCCGTGTCCGTTTGCCAAAAGATATGCAATTGGATTTCGGTGGCATTGCCAAAGGCTGGATCGTAGATCAAGCCGTAACATTGTTGAGCCGCTATTCCGATGCGTGCGCCATCAACGCGGGTGGCGACATGCGTTTCATCGGTCACTCGCCGATTGGTTTGGGCTGGCCCGTTGAGTTGGAAGATCCGCGCGATCCATCGCAAAGCGTTGCGAGATTGACTGTCAATCATGGGGCAGTGGCAACTTCGTCAGTTGCCAAGCGGACATGGAAGCAAGGTGAAAAGAGTCGCCATCATCTGATTGATCCGCGTACCGGCGAACCAGTGCAATCTGATTGGCTGTGCACCACCGTCATTGCAGATGATGCAGTGACTGCTGAAGTGTATGCCAAAGCTTTATTGATCGGCGGTCCGGCTGAGGTCGAGAAGCTGACCGCACATAATAACATCGTTTATCTTGTAGTGGACCGCGAGGGAGCCTTGCATGGTTCACCGAATAGTCAGGAGTACGTCAATGAGCACGAATATATCCACCAATAATCCCAAAGAAGAGTCTGCTGTGGACAGAGTTATTCGAGGGGTGTTTTTAGTTGCCTTGTTATTATTCTTCAGCGCGTTGATGATGGCATTTGTGTTGATCCTGCAAACGCCGGCAGGTTCATCCGTTTCGCAAGCGATGAATTCGCTCTTTGCGCTCGACAGCGTTCAGATGTGGTGGTACGTGACGCGTGCCGCCGGACTCACCGGTTACTTTTTGATGTGGCTCTCGATGGCATGGGGCTTGGCCATTGCCAATAAAATCCTTCACCCGGCTGTCGAAGGTTCGTTCACTTATGACTTCCATGAATTCCTGTCTCTGTTGGGAATAG
>PLNY01000165.1 GCA_003141915.1 Anaerolineae bacterium
TTTCTTTTAGACGAGCAACCCATGCTGTGTCATAAACAGTGCTGGCCGCGTTTCCTGTACCGAGAGAGTTTAAGATTTCTAATGTTGATTGCATTTTCTCTAGAACTTTCCAGTATTAAATTTGTGGATACCAGATACCATCTTTCAATGTTCCAATTCCCAATGTCATTTCACCATTCTTCTTATAAAATTTCCTCATATGCTCAAACCCATCCTTTGACATCCTCTCATAATCTGGATAATCAACCTGCCGCGCGTACAGATGATCATACAAAATTTGCCGCAATTGCTTTTCGATGAGATACAACGATGGCGCAACCATGTAATATAGATTCTCCTCTCCTGAATTGAGCAGTGGATAATCGTATACCCAGAATTTGTCGGAGCTGATGAATAGATCCGCCAGAGGCACATATTCGCCATAATAAGCAGATACAATCGCTTTTCGATCAGGGATATTCCCTGTTTTCTTGTAATGCTGAACGGAAAACTCGGCAACCGATTCTGTTGCGTCTGTTCCGCAGACACCGAAGAAAAGGCGATATTTGTTGTGATGCTGGGTGCGCCGCGTCGCTTCATCGAATCGGTCTGACAGATATTCGTATGGCGTCCCGCGTAAAACCTTTCGGTGATCGCCGTAAAAGCGCACGCGCACTTGGTACTCATCGTAGAAATTAACGAAATCTGGGTTGGAGGCCAACCATTCCAGCCCGTCTGCACCAATCTTTTTCATGTAATCGTCACCGCGCCGAAACAATTCAACCCCAAAGACAGGATTGATTAGTGTATCTAAGCCGTGGTCGAATAAAAGTTTATACAAGCGGATATGCTCTTTGCCTGTAATATCCATGTAGGCAAGATAAGGATTATCAAAGTGCTCCGTGCCATGCTCCAATACAAACCATCTGCGCGTGCCGTTGATTGGAAAAACACAAACCTTTGGTCCCCTTTCTCGGACGAGGCGGGCAACTTCTTCGGTCGATAATTTTAGAAATTCATTCAGTTCAATCACCGGTTAATCCCTTCGCCAAGATGTATTCTCAAAGAGTCCCATTCACTGGGATCGAAACCGTGCGGCGAGTATGTGGTTTGTACAGTCAAGATTTGCATTCATAGATTGTAAATTAAACAACGCCTGCCTTGAATTACAGAATTGTCAGGCCCTGATGATATTCCCGAAAGATGGTCCTGAATTTCATTTTCATTGGGAGTTGTTTTCGTTATGAATCTCAAAAGGGCGCATGATTGCGCCCTTTACTGCCAATCTATCGAATTTCAACCTACCGGGCCGTCAGTGTTTGGATCAGGTGCGGGGGCCGGAGCAGGTATCGGGGCGGTTGAGGCGGGAGCAGCAGGTGGGGTCGTCGTAGTGGTGCCACCTGATCCGCGGATGTTAACTAGTTTTTTCAATATATCGAACCAGAATGGAGAACCTTGAGCGCCAGCCGCGGCGGTAATCAGAATGCCGATTAATTTCGACAGCCAGCCGCCCAAATTATTCATGGCGGGTAGATTTACGAACATGTTGCATTGATTTTGACCCGAATCATTTTGACTCATATATCCGGGAGGCGTATTTTGCCCGATGAAGAATCCGCACGATTTATAGTTCGTGACCGCCTCTGTCGTCCAGCCCACCGGGATGGACAAACTGTTGAGATAGTCGGGGACTTGAAGCGGGGAAGAAGCGCCAGTGTTGGCGTTCGGGGTATTCGAAGCTTGTGCGGCTACCACTTGCCGTAAAGTTGGTTCAGCCCAAAGTTTATTCGCGATCTGAAGGCTGTCCACATTGAGAGCAAGCGCCAAAATTAAGGCGATGACAAAAGTACATACACCTGTATACCGCTTATACCAGCCAATCACCCGATCCATACCATCGTTGAACCAAGTTTCCATGTAAGCGCGTGCGTGAGCTAGCGCCTGATCGGC
This sequence comes from Anaerolineae bacterium, assembly GCA_003141915.1. Lineage (GTDB taxonomy): Bacteria > Chloroflexota > Anaerolineae > Anaerolineales > Villigracilaceae > Fen-1038. The sequence goes on from PLNY01000165.1 coordinate 1,930, forward strand.
ACTCAACGTTTGGTCAGTGAGATGCGGGAATAGATGATCGATGATCTTCCCCAATCCTGGATTTTCCTGCTTCATGGTTTGGAGATTCGTAGCCATTTCATTTAGCGATAAGGTGCCCGGCACTTCATCGCTGCTGTCTTTTCCGGCGTTGAGAAAGATATCCATCATGACAGATGCGAATTTGCCTGCGGGGATATAAGAAGGCCGCCGATATTGTCCGGGATTTTTTCCGGGTTCGCTAAGCGAAAGAATAAGCGGGTGATTATAAAACTCGTTTACAAGTTGATCGCTACCTAGCATGTTGCGGATGGCTTTTTCCAGAAATTGCGCACGCCAAGCCATGGCGCTCCCGATCCATTCCTGGATTTGCATGGCCGCCACGCTGAGCACGAGCCAGACAAATACCATTCCGATCGCGACTTCGAGTATTGCATCCAGATTCATAGCGTCCTCCTTGAGTTGATTTTGCTAAGTATATAAGAGATTCTCTGCAATTACAAGAACTGTATAGCCCTTCAAATTGTTGTTCATGTTAATGATTGTATCACTCCGACAAAAGCGGAGAAATTTCGCTGAGGGCGGACACAACCGCATCGGGCCTGACCTGAATGCGGCTTGCCGTTTTGATAGCGCGGCGCGTAATCCGAATGCTTTTCATGCCCATCTGATGCGCGCCCAAAATATCGGTTTCCATTAAATCGCCGATCATCACGGCTTGATTTGCTTCAATATGAAAATAATCCAGCGCGGCTTGAAAGATGGCTGGATGCGGTTTCCGTTTTCCAAAGGCCGCGGAAGAGATAATCAATTCAAGATGGGAACGGAAGCTGCCTTTATCAATGAGAGTCTGTGTGTTCTCGTCATCTGCCGCGTTTGAAATCAAACCAAGACGAAAGCCGCGCTCTTTCAATGTTTGCAAAGTTGGAATGGCATCCTCTTCGGGAAACCAATTGCTTTGCGTGACTGCATACATGGCGCGCAATGCCGAAGCAATCACATCATCGCTTACATTTGGGCTGCCATGTTCTTTAAGCAATTGCTTAAGTAAAACCGCGGTTGTTTCTTCATCGGTGTCATCGCCGCGGCGGTCATAATACAGGCTTAGGAGTCCGCGATGGCCATAAAAAAAGGTAGACGACTCAATGTGTAATCCGGCGGCTTCCAATGATTCGATCAAAGCGATGTCCGCGCGATGATAGAACGGCGGCCAGGGATCTTTATCGTAGATGAGTGTGCCGCCAAGATCGAAGAGTACGACGCGCATGGATGAGATCATGAGTCAAGACGTGAGCATGTATAAAAATAAATTAGGACTGCACCCAGCGCGAGCGCGGGGAGAATGATCAATCCGGCTTCGGGACCAAACGCGCCGCCGGTCCAAACTTCAGGACCGGATACTCTGATGTGCGTCAATGGATAAATGCTCAACCCGCTGACGGGAAATCCGAATACAACGCCTTCAAAGAAATTCCAGCCGATATGCAGACCAATCGAGAGCCAGAGCTGTTTGGTGCGGATATAACCATAAGCAAGGAAAAGACCTGCAAAGAAAATTCCCGCCGCGCTGACCCATGTGGCATTTGGATTGGCGAGATGCAAGCCGCCGAAAACAATAGACGAGATGATGAGTCCCCAAAATAAATTCAGACCACTGGTAATGGTTTGGAGATAATAACCCCGAAAAAGAAGTTCTTCGTTGAAGCCAACAATAATAAAGAAAAAGAAAAATAACAGAGTTTGTGAAATAACTGTTGGAGCGAGGTCTGTATTCCATGCAAATGATTCGAACTTGAGCCAGCCGAGCGCTTGCAGGGCAATGAATATCAGACCCATCATAATGGAGGCGATAATGATTCCGGCAAGAATGTCGAATAAGATATGTTTATCAATTTTGAATCCGATGCTGACGAAGGAACCTTTATCCAAGAAGCGGCGCGCCAGGTAAACGGACCCGACAATTGCGAATAATTCTATCAGTTCTCCAATCCATAAAATTGAATCGGGTGTGGACTTGATGGGCAACAAATCAGTCAGTAAACCTGCAGCGATTCCAAGAATGACCAACAGAAATGTTTGTATCAAAAGCCGCCATCCGGCGCGCAATCGCGGCTCGGAGGAGATAAATAATTTTCTAATCACTATAATTCCTTTTTCTTTTTAAACCTAGATGTTCTTTCAAATTAAAATCCTTGGTAGATAAACTGACTCGCGGGGTTAGCGTGAAAACCCAAGAAAATTAAGATAAGGCTCAATGCTAATAAAATGGATTGAATCTTTGGGTTGTAGCGAAGAAAGATTAACTCGTCTTTTCGGGTGTACTGCCATAGGTCAATAATCGCTGCAAGAATAAATGCCAAGACTGGCAGGCGCCAACCTAGCAGTGTTATTGGCGGTAGCCATTTTGTTAATAAGCTTTGAAAAAAGATAAAAGATGTTTCTATGTCATTAAACATAAAAGGTACAAATACCAGGAAGAGTATAATCAAGAACATGATCCATTGTAATATTTTCTTGGGATGCCAAGGGTTTAGTTGGGTGGAATTTAAATCCCTCGAACCAAAAACGGAATTAAGTTGCTCGCTGGCTATCCATATTCCCATTAAAAGACCCCATAGCACATAATTCCAAGATTCACCATGCCAAAGTCCGCATAAAAACATTGTTATAAGCGGCGGTATCACGATATTGGGAATGAACGTTCTGTTTTGATTGTATCTTCGCAAAAAACGACTAAGAGGAAAATAAATGTAATCGCGTAACCAATGGGATAAAGTCATGTGCCAGTGATTCCAAAACTCCGTGATGCTTGTGCTAAAGAATGGATTTTCAAAGTTTGGTGATAAGTCAATCCCCAAAAGGCCGCTTATACCTCTTACGATGCTAGTATAACCTGCAAAGTCATTATATAAACTTATCATAAAAGCGATCCACCAAAAACTTAAGTCAATAGCCGAAAAGGAGTCTGGAGATTTATAGAAGTTTGGTGGGATGCGCGCGAT
>PLNY01000028.1 GCA_003141915.1 Anaerolineae bacterium
ACGAGCGCGATCCAAACTACTATACGTTTGCCGGTGGCGACCCCATCAATGGCTTTGACCGCGATGGAAGAATGTCCCGTAGTGATTATGGCAATGGGCTGTTTAGTCCCGCGAATGAAGGCATCACATGGAAATGGACTTTGATGCCAGCACCCTATCTAGGTTACACCGTAACGCTGATAAATGGCCCAAGTGATATGGGTGATGCAAGCCCCACCCGGTCTGTCGGCTCCACCGTGGCCAACGCCGTGTGGAATACTGACCTGTTGGATCAAAGCTGGGATGAATGGCAGCATCGGGATTTCAGCACAGGCATCGGAGCCGCAACGGCCATTACGGCAGGCGTTGGTTTAGTTTTTGGCGGCGCAGACGCGGTAGCCAACTCCATTCCCATAGTTGGCACTGGCAAGGCGTTGGTTGAAAATGCAGTTAAAGTAGGAGTCAAAGAAATTGCAGGCATCGGAAGCAAAACTGCCACCGAAGCAGCTGCAAGAACTGGAGAAGATTGGTTTGCATTTTATATGAAACAGGCTCAAACTGTGGATGTTTCTACCGCAAGAAATGAGGCCGTCTTTTATTCTGGTGAAGGGAATCAAGCGTTAGCCAGCGAATTTGCCGTAGCAAATGAAAAAAAGACAATCGAAATGACACCCGGAGGGAATTGGATGAACGCCGAAGAATTATACAGCCCTTACAGTCCATTAACAGGAGATCAGGCGGAGCAAGTTTGGTCAGTTCTTTCAGAAAGATTTGCCAATGGTGCAACAGGAAGNNTGCTGTTGGTTTTGTTAATGGAGCTAGGGCAAATGGTGTTTTTAATACTATTGAATCCCCTGCGCTTTTCAAAAACCAAGTCAATCTAATCACAGGAGGTTACTAATGTTCACAAGTATTAAGCCGCAAATAGCTCGGCATGATTCTGGATATATTGTCCAAAGTGGCGGAAAATATAGATTGCAGTATTTGGATAAAGATGTATTCGCGGAAATCATGATTGATCGTGCGGCTATAACTGGCCTCTATCCTGAGTCCATGACTATCCGCAAGGGGGAAAAAGCGCCGTTAATAGCCCCCAATTTAGACGAGCAAGAACTAATAATGGGCAGAATAATAAGTGCCTTGGGATTTTGGAAAATGAAATACGAAATTCTTAAAGGCAGACCGTATAACACCTGATTCAAACCATTCTCAAAAGAATGTTCAAGCGTATCGCGCCACAAAATTGGCGGTTGAATTCCGCCAACCTAAAGCCAAAACCTTATCCAGAACAATAATGAAGATTGTTTATCGTGTTTTTCTTTGCATTGGGTTGGCTTGCGTGATCCCAGCACAAGCACAGCTTGCCGTCACAGTGTCATCGCCGAAAGTTGTCGGCCAAAAGGCCGTTGTGGAATTGAAAATGACAAACGGTTTCCCCGAAAAAATTGAATCGGCCCGCGCAGTTTGTTTCTTGCTGGACGAACAGGGCAAAATGGCTGGCCAAGCCACCAAATGGGTGATCGGCGGCACAAAAGACCGGGCAGCACTTGAATCAAAAGGCGAAACGACGTTCAATTTTGTCATCACCAGCAGCCAACCGTTTGCGACCACGAATCTGACGGCAAATGTGAGTTTTTCCCGCGTGATTTTGAATGGCGGCAAGCCGGCGAACGTAATCAGAGACGTGAGCGTGACTGCACAATCGCAACATTGAAAAATTGCGTTTCCGCAAAAAATCCGGCAAAATCACCGGCCAAACAAATTGGAAANNGGGTTTCGGCCTTTCCGTAACAGCCTCGCCAAATCTTGTTGTCGGCACAAATTCCCTGACGTATGCCATCAACCTGACCAACCAGACGGGCATTCTGTTGACGAATGTTTTTGTGACCAACACGTTTTCAGCCGGGGTGACGCTCATCAGCGCCACCAACAGCCAGGGAAGCAACAGCATCGTTTCATCCAGCCTCGTTTTCAGCCTCGGCGCAATCACCAACGGCAATTCTGCGAAAATGTCCGCGACCATCCAAACGACGACGATTGGATTTCTAACGAACACGGTTGTTGCCGCCGCCACCGGCGTAACAAACACCGCTTCCACAAACATCGTGACCCAAGTTGTCAGTTCGCAATCTGATCTTGGTGTTCAAATCGTCCCGCCAGTGCAGGCAGTCATCACCAACGATTTGACGACATACGAAGTGGTTGTGAACAAATACGGGCCGGGTTCTGCGTCCAATGTCGCATTGACAAACACGCTGCCCGTCGGAGTAATTTTGAAAAGCGCAAGCCAAAGCTACACCGTCAGCAGTAGCAATCTGATTTTCAATCTCGGCACGCTGGCAAGCGGCGGCTCTGCCAATGTGCAGTTCGCGATTCAGCCCACCAATGCGGGTGTGTTGACATTTTCTGCATCCGTCGGCGCACCGGGACTGCTTGATCCAAACCCTACCAACAATGTAGCCAGCACGAACATCACCATCATCGGTTATCTTTCCGGCACGCTCATTGCAGTCACCAATTCCCCGCAATCCATCAATCTGCAAAACGGACTCACGGAACAATCCATTTTGCTTTCAAACATCGGCTTAACCGATGTTGCTGCCGCGCGGGTTGTCGTGACCGGCTTGACCAATCAGTTGTTTAACGCCGTTGGCACGAACAACGGCAGTCCGTTTGTTTATTACAGCAGGACATTGGCGGCAGGGAAAAGCGTGAACTTATTGCTTCAATACAATCCAAGAGGCTTTTTNNACAAACGGACAACTACACGCCTTCGCCGTGCCGCTGCCAAATTGGACTCCACCGAAGGCAACGGCCACCAGCACGAACCTAAACATCAGTCGCATCGTCAGGCTGCCCAGCGGCAATATGCTAATCGAATTTCCGTCCACATTGGGACAGGCTTACACGGTGGTTTATAGCGACAATGTTTTGTTTTCAAACGCCATGATTGCGCCGCCATCCGTCATTGCTCCCGCAGATCGTGTGCAGTGGATTGATTACGGCCCGCCAACAACGGTGAGCGCACCAACGAACAGCAATGCGCGTTTTTATCGCGTGTTCCAAAACCCGTAACGTCATGCAAACGCTGAAACATCGCCTTCTGAAAAACGGCTGTTCTCACAGCCTGTTTGCATGGAGTTTGGCTTGCTTTCTCGCGGGCATTGCGCCGAAT
>PLNY01000134.1 GCA_003141915.1 Anaerolineae bacterium
GCGTCGTCCCCAGCCAGCAGGCCGCGCAGGTCGATCCTTATCAAGGCAAAACCATCACGTTGGACGCGAACCAGATCATCGACTCCACGAAACTGTCAATACCGATGAATGCGCCGCGCTCATTGGCCATCGCGCCTGACGGGAGCATTTACGTCGCCGACTCACGAAACGACCGCATTCTTCACTTTGACCCAAGCGGGACTCTGATCAAGCAATGGGGTTCCTCCAGCGGAAATGATCCCAGCCACCCGAATCCTTCCGCGCCGCCATCCACATTCAATGAGCCTTGGGGCGTGGCAGTTGGACTCGATGGCTCGGTCTATGTAACTGATACGTGGAACAACCGGATCGAGAAGTTTACAGCGACTGGCCAGTTTGTAAAGATGTGGAGCATAGCCACATCGCAAAACGATGTCTTTTATGGACCGCGCGGCCTCGCAGTAGATGCAAAAGGCCATCTCTATGTTGCAGATACCGGCAACAAACGCATCGTGGTGTTCGACGCGGACGGCAATTATCTGGCACAATTCGGTTCAGCGGGCCTCGATCCCGGTCAATTCGATGAACCGACTGGTGTAACGGTAGATGCAAATGGAAATGTTTATGTCACTGACACATGGAATCAACGCGTCCAAACGTTTACTCAATCGCCGGATGGATTGACATTCACACCATTGAAACAATGGGATGTGGCCGGTTGGTACGGTCAATCGCTCGATAACAAACCGTTCATCGCGGTGGATAATAAAGGTCACGTATTCATCACCGACCCCGAAGGCTTCCGCGTGATCGAATATTCAACCGATGGACAACTGGTGCAAACCTGGGGCGACTACGGAGCAACATCATCCACATTCGGGCTTGCGGCTGGCATCGCGATAGACTCGCAAGGCAATATCTGGGTCACCGATGCGGGCAACAATCGCATCATGAGATTTGCATTGCCATAAACTGCACTCAACAAACAGGTCTTTAGCAAGGGGCTAAAGACCTGTTTGTTGTAGTTTGTGTTGATTTACAAGTGGAAGGCAAGCATTATATTATGCTTAAACCAAATTCATCTACCTCGGGGCTTTTATGGTTGATTGGATTTGTCGTTGTTATTTTAGCAACCTTTGCATGCAGGTTCGCTTCACAGGCCATCGCCACATCCAGTTCAGGGAATGGAAATCCGCCGTCAGCAGTTACATCTGCCGCGCTCGCACCGACAAGCGGAAATTCACCAACATCTGCACCCGCCGCTGTTCCGGCGAATGCAACGGAGTTGCATCTCAAATTGGTCGGTGATGCGCGTCCGCTTCCAGAAAAAATCTTCGGCGCGAATGCAGATCCATTCGTCGAACCGCAAATAAACGATCCGCGCCTTATACAAGCGATCACAGAAACATCTCCCGGCGTTTTGCGCTTTCCAGGCGGTTCGTTGGCAAATTATTATAATTGGCAGGACGGACAGTTGCATCTCAACCCACAATCGAATAGTTCAAGTTATTATAAGTTCTGGGTCAGCTTGGCCGCGTTGATTGCAAAAAAACATCCAAACGGCGTGCATTACGAAGAATGCTCTTCAATCGCCCAGCAAATCGGCAATGCAGACATCCTCATCGTTCCTAATCTCGAAACGTCATCTATTTCTGAACAAACAGCGTGGTTCCAGAAATTGGCATCCGAAAACATGACGCCCAAAAATATCGAACTCGGAAATGAATTTTGGGTTGCAATGGGCGGTGATCCAAACGTGATGAAGGTTTGGTCCGACGAACCAACCTCCATGAATGTGATGCACCAATACGTGCAGGCTTTCGCCCCCATTGTCGGCACGGACGCCAAGTTTGCAGTACAAGCCAGCGGCGCATCATTCAATTATCAGCCGGATGATTCGCATCCATTCATTCAACGACTCATTAAATGGGATGAGGCGCTCGCGCCCGCGGATTGGTTCCAGGCAGTCACCGTGCATCTTTACCCGGACCCGAACCGGATCGCGGCGGATGCGGGCAATCCATCACGGGATCAATTGTTCAAGCTATTGATGGGACGTTCCGATCAGGGTATTGACCGCGTGCTGAACAATATCGCCGCGAAACTTCCCGGAAAAGAAATCTGGGTGACGGAATGGAGTCCGCGCGGCGGCTCACCTACTAATTTGAATCAACCTGAGAAGGACCTCGTCACACCGGACATGCAAGCTCATTTGATTGCGCGTACCATGCTGGCCATGCTGCGACACCCAGAACTGACCAAAGCCTTATACTTCGAACTTTACTCCGGCAACAACAGCGTATTCCAAACGTATGTCTTGGTCAATGGGCAATACAAGCCCACATCGTTTGCTGTGATGTTTCAATGGTTCGATCAAGCCGCGAACGGCGGAAGCACGTTCCAGCGCGTGGACGATGCAAACGGAAGGCCGGTCACAGGACTCGGTCCATTCTCGGAAAGTTACCTGCCTATCGAAGGCGGATTGTTCAAATCCGCGAGCCATACAACCTTGATTTTACAAAACGCATCCTCGCAGACGTATTGGTACGATGGAACCGAAGGTGGACAGAAACCTGCGCCTTCGCAAGTGCAAATAATTATCCCCAACGACTTTTCAGCTACGGCGCATCAGCCCGCGCAAATCACAATGCTCAATCCAAGCGAGACAATTGTATTGCCGCCGCTCAGCATCGTAAAGATCGTTTGGTGAATCAATTTATCGAGAAGCTGCTTGATTACGAGTCAAGCGGCTCAATTTAAATTTACAGATGCTGCTTCACGAGCGGATTCGTCGCGGTGGTATAATGCCACTGCTTCGACTTCAAGTAAAAGGGTAACGCATGAAACTCCATGAGTATCAATCCAAACAAATATTTGCGAAGTATGGCATTCCGATTCCGAAGGGACGAGTAGCGGCTACCGCAAGCGAGGCAAAAGCAATCGCCGAAGAACTGGGTGGCCGTATTGTCATTAAATCGCAAGTGTTAGTTGGTGGACGCGGCAAGGCAGGCGGCGTCAAACTCGCCAAAGATCCTGAAGAAGCGGAACAGTTTGCAGCTCAAATTCTGGCAATGGAGATCAAAGGACTGCCGGTGCGAAAAGTTTTAGTGGATGAAGCCGCCGCAATTGAAAATGAAATCTATTTTTCCATCACCAATGACCGGGCCGCGCGCAAGCCGGTGATGATCGCGTCCGCCGCGGGCGGCATGGAGATCGAAGAAGTTGCGGCCAAGACGCCGGAAAAAATCATCAAGATTCACATTGATCCATTGCTCGGGTTGCGTGATTATCAAGCGCGCGATATTGCCGCCTCCATTGACCTGCCGCGTGATTACTGGAAAGACTTCAATAAAATCGCAATCAGTTTATGGCAGGTTTATAAAGAAACAGATGCATCATTGGCCGAAATCAATCCGCTTGTCATCACCAAAGACAAACGGATGATCGCCCTCGATGGCAAAATGATCATTGACGATAACGCCATGTTCCGTCATGCCGACCTGGCGGAGATGCGCGATATCGATGAAGAAGCTCCCGCCGAGGTGGAGGCGCGCAAGTACGGACTTTCATACATCAAACTCGATGGCGACATCGGATGCATGGTCAACGGCGCGGGCCTNNGAACCGGCCAACTTTCTGGATATCGGAGGCGGCGCGGGCGCGGACAAAGTCGCGGCCGCGATGCGCATCATCTTGTCCGATCCGAATGTGAAAGCGGTGCTATTCAATATCTTCGGCGGCATCACGCGTTGTGATGAAGTCGCGCGCGGCATCCTGACTGCGATGAAAGAAGTCAAACCAAAGGTGCCGATGGTGGTGCGACTTGTTGGAACGAACGCCGAAGAGGGCCGCAAGTTGTTGGCCGACGCGAAAATGATCACCGCTGAAACATTAGCCGACGCGGCCAAGAAGGCTGTCGCCGCGGCAAACGAGAAAGCACAATAACAT
>PLNY01000014.1 GCA_003141915.1 Anaerolineae bacterium
CATGCAAAATTCGCTCTGGCCGCACACACACATCAGCGCAGCACGCCGGTTGAATTTAATCGCGCAAACGGGCGAGTGGCACGTCGCGCCGGATGATGATGAAACTAAACGCATTCGCGACTGGATGGATAAAAACAGTTTATCAAAGAAATGGGTTGAAAACCTCCCCTTGAGGAGTGTGTCGTATGATGCACGATGAATCAAGAATCCCCGCGCCTTTAGGCCGGGGAGTTGTCAAGAAAAGTATTAGCTTATGGCAGCCGTGGGCTTCTCTTGTTGCTTGCGGTGCGAAAGTCAATGAGACAAGACCGCGCCCGTGGGCATACAAAGGCGACGTGGCGATTTGTTCAGCGAAACTCTGCTGGAAGAACGACGTGCCGGATTACGCGATACCGGCGCTGCAATGGCTCTGGAAATTCAAAGACCAGTTCCCTGGCTACTACAGCAATGTCCACGACCTGTACATGTCACTGCCGTTCGGTGCGGTACTTTGCGTAGTGGAAAAGACCGGATGCGCCTCCACGAACGACGACAATGGCTACGAACATCGGTCGGCTTGCTTGACGTCACAGGAACTTGCACTTGGCGATTACTCGGCCGACCGGTTTTACTATCCGACACGGAACTGCCGTCGTCTCAAAACGCCCGTGCCGGTGATTGGCCGGCAAGGATTCTTCAACCTGCCGCCGGATGTCGAAGCGGCCGTGAGGAAACAGCTATGAGTGGCGGTTTGCCAAACAACCCGAACGAATCGTTTCGACGGCGTAACCCGCACCTGTACGGCGTCCAACCGCCAGTGCGAACGGTGAACCAGAAAACCGGCCGCATCACGTTCAGCGAAAAGAAGCGAATCCGACAAGGCGAGAAGCCGCCTACGAAACTCGAAGCCGACTGGCGATTACACCAAGAGGCGTTCTTTCCAGGCGTGAAATTCCGGGCGCAGGCAATACGATTTCGTTTAGCTAATGGCGCTTGGTATCGTCCAGATCTGATGGCATGGATGGATGGGCGGATGAACTGTTGGGAAACCAAAGGCCCGAAGCAGATGAAGAACGTGGCCCGTGGCATCCTCACGGTGAAGTTCGCGGCAACCGCATGGCCGGAAGTCCGGTTCACACTGGTGTGGCGTGAGGCCGGCCAATGGCATGAACAGGTGGTTTTACCGTAATCACGGCAAGATTTCACGGTTCATCCGGCGCGATATTTTCAGGCACAATCCGACGAAAATAACTGTTTACACCGATACCGCTTTGGGTTATTATTTATGAATGAACGAATCAAGAACAAACACGCCGTCATCTTGGGAAGACGCGGCGGAAAGGTCGGTGGCGCGAAATCCACGCCAGCGAAACGAAAAGCCGCACGTCAAAACGGCAAACTGGGAGGCCGTCCTAAATTCGGAAAAGCCAAACGAAGGAATCGTAACCAGTATTAAGCTAATAGGAGAGGGTTCCGGCGTTTACGTCTTAACAAGAAACGAGCGAGCGATTTATGTTGGTCAATCGAAGAAGGTGCTTTGCAGATTGAGCGGGCACAGAAGTAAGCAATTTGACAATATATCAATTATTTGGTGTAAAAAGGAAGAACTGGCAACACTTGAAAAAAGGCTCATTGAAATTTTCAAACCAGAACTCAACATGCGAGAGTTGAGGCTGGACAAAGACGAGTATGAAAGAAGGCTGATTCCTCTCATAGAGTATTTCTCAAAATCAAGTGACGCAAAATTTGATGTCTTGCGAAGAATGATTAAACTCGGCAGCAAAACTTCAATTCCAACGTTGAAGGTATGGCTAAATCCTGACAAGGCTAAACGGAAAATCCCAACGCTTTTGATTCAACGGCTTCTCGTACGGGTCGGCGGGCAAATAAACAATTTATAAATCAAATTAGGAAAATTACTATCTTCAAAACATATATTGACAGCGGTATGCGGATTTGATAAATTAAGACAGTTAAAGTTAATTCGCCGGGAAGGAAAACCCGGCATGACAAAAACAAAAACCCGACGGCAGCCGAAAGCCGAAACGTCAGGCGCAAGCTGAAACAAGTCGTGGAGCATGAGCGATCATGCGGGGCAGAAAGCCTCGGTAAAACCCCGATGCTGGGTGCGAAAGAACGCACGGACCGAAGGACTCGACACGAAACGATACGGATGGACACGAAGCAGGCAACCGAGTAGGCACTTTGCAGAAAGCCGAAAGCCAGGTTCAAATCCTCTCCCAGAGTCCGCCACAATGCGGAACGATAGCAAGCAGGCCGCGTGGTATTTCGGAAGCTGATGTTTCATTTTGAATCCCGTCCCGATTGAAAGGCATCGTTGAAACGAGACGCGCACCAAAGTAGGTACTGCGTAGAAAACCGAACAGCGCGGCAGCAAGAGTCAACGAACGAAGCTCCAATCCAAGCGGCGGCAGAATCCATGAACGTTCCAGCAGGTCACCTGAAAATCAGGTCTGACGAGTCTCCCGCAAACTTCGCGGCGAGACGAAACCTAAACCAATCCACAAGCAGCGGCGAACAACCGCCAAAGAAAGTGCAGAGTGCAGACTATGAGAACCTTCTTCAAAACAATTTGGTTCTGGCTGACAGTGTGGGTCGAATGTTCATGGTGTCACCGAATTAAACACGTCCCACCGTTAGGTATCTGGAATCATTCACGAGCAAACACCAGTCACGGCATTTGCAAAAGCTGTCTCAAAAAGGAGTTGCACCAGATATGAAAAAATATTGCATTCTGACGGTCAACACCCCAAACACCCTGCCGGGCGCACCAGCGGGCACACAGGAAGCAACCCGGCCGGCCGTAGCTGCCCCGGCCAAAGCAACGCAGGAACAGATAGACGCGCGGCTTGATGATAAGACGATAAAAGTTCTGCTTTTCAAAGATGGGGTTGCGCGGAATTTAGCCAACTGTATCGTGGAGTCGTTCCTTCCAGATCGTATCAGATGGAGCGACAGTATTGAACTTCCGCCGGTGGTCGATGCCGATAAAAACGTGATCGGCCTGGTCTGGCGGACTTTGGCCCGCGCCGGAATCTTGAAGCGTATGGAAGGTTCAGAGGATCACCGGCGTAGCTTGGTCAAGAGCAGACGCGGTGGAATGGTTTGGAAATACAGGCTGGCTAATTTTGAACTGGCTCAAACTTTTCTAAAGCGCAATGGATGGACAAGAACTCGTCGCAATCAGTTTGAGTTGCCGCTTGAAAATTGCTCGAAACTCTAAAAGAAATATGAACGAAAATAAAACATCCTTGGAGCCATTGATACGCTGGTGCAAAACCCACCGCGGAGCCAAGAGCGAAGTCAATAGGATTGAAGAAATAATCAAAAGCTTGATATGATAATTAGACCGTCTATTCTTCTTATGCCGCAAATTCCCAAGCCGATGCATGGCGTTGCTCCGCGAGCCATCATGGGGCAAGCATGGTGGGACATTCAAAGGCAGGCGGCATACTATTCCACCGATTACCGGTGTGCGGCCTGTGGTGTCCCGAAGCGGAAAGCGAAATATCATTCGTGGCTTGAGGCGCACGAGCTTTACGAAATGGATTATCCGAATGGCCGGATGATTTTCAAGGAACTCGTTCCGCTTTGTCATGCCTGCCACAACTTCATTCACAGCGGACGCATGAACATGTTGGTGGATAAGGGCGAAATGGATGAGCGGAAGATGAACGAAATTCTCTGGCACGGCAAAGCAATCATCAAAGTTGCCGGACTCAAAAAGCCAAAGCCGCCAACCGAGTGCGCCGAATGGTCAAAGTGGCGGCTCGTTTTTAACGGGCAGGAATACAAACCCAAGTTCAAGAATTTTGGAGCGTGGGCTGATCACTTTATGCCAGAATCAGAACGCGAGTATGACGAAATCCCAACAGGAAACGATTAATATGAACGAAAATAAAACATCACTCATCCCGCTCATTCTCTGGTGCAAAACCCACCGCGGAGCCAAGAGCGAAGTCCAGCGTGCTCTGACGCGCCGGGGCGAGAACGTAACGTGGGGCATGGTGAGCGGTTGGCTCCACCCCGATAAACGAAAACGAACCGAGCCGCGTTACAGCATCGGGGTTGCGCTGACGGAAATCCACGCGGAGTTGAAGAAAGGAGCAAAGCCATGAGCGATTACAAGTACGAAGCGCAGTTGCTCGCCGAACAGAAAGCGGAAGAACTGTACGACAAGGATTTTTACTCCTTGCCTTCCGACGTTCAAGACCGGCTGTATCGCGGTGCAATGGAAGATTGGACAGAACAACAATACGCCGCAGCCGAGGCGAGACAGGATGACCGTTGACATCCTCCCTGCCCTAAAGGGCAGGGATTCCAAATGCAAAACATACTAAACATCTTGCAGGGTTGGTTGGTTGACGCTTCGCCGGGAACTGCGCTTGATAGCCGAAGCTGTCAAACCATAGGTCGGTGTTTTTTTGTGGCATGGCCGACAAAGTGTTCTACCGTTCTCAAGTCTCAGACGCGCCTCTGGGTGCAGAGAAAACGGAAGTATATGGTCTGCGTGAAGAATAACACGCGCTCCGTTGCCGCTCTTTGCCCCACACGCCACGCAACGAAATCCATCCCTTTCAAAAACCGCCTCTCTCCACTTACGATATTCGGGGCTGCCTCTGATTTTGAGGTGTTGCGGTGTAATACCGCCACGCCAAAAGTTGTTTTTTTCTCCACGCGGTGCGCCGGTTTTGTGGTCAGGTCTCTGTTTCCATTTCATGCCTCGGCACTTTGGAATCTGTTCACCATTGGCGTAACACAGCTTTCTTTGTTCAGAGGCACTGCGCAGAGCAATACCGTGTTTCAAAAGGAACTTCCTAACCGTTACATCGCAGCACTTGAACCTTCGAGAAATGTAAACGCAAGAAAAGCCTCTGGCGTAAAGCGACAGAACTTCATGGAGATATTTAGGCAGTCTCTCTGGGTTCATCTGTCTGAATCTTTATCTTATGTTAAACAATCTGTCAACACCTAAAACAACAACCGGGTCGGACGGCCTGAAGGCCGTGGTTTCAGACCCAAGGAGATTTTGATGAACGCCGCCGAATACGAAGCCATGTGTGCCGAGCGCAACGCCAAGTTCCTGAAAGAGCATGGTCGGGAAATGACGTATGACGACGTTCTTGCGTCATTCGGCGGCGGTCCGCTTGGCCAGTCAATCGTCACAGACAGAAGCACGGAAACCGGCAGGCCGGTATTTGTCGGCGATCAGTCCTGAAACTTTCCTCTTTACAACCGGCGTAAATCTGGTAAGTTGAAATCGTAATGCGAAACGGCTCAACAGTCTTTTGGAATATGCCGCCTGTCCTTTTAGGCTGCGCGGCAGAATCG
Source organism: Anaerolineae bacterium (assembly GCA_003141915.1). Classification (GTDB taxonomy): domain Bacteria; phylum Chloroflexota; class Anaerolineae; order Anaerolineales; family Villigracilaceae; genus Fen-1038. The sequence goes on from PLNY01000014.1 coordinate 5,332, forward strand.
GTACGCATTACAGCCCGTTGTGGATTGAACCCCGCAACGGGCTTTTTGCTGCCGCCATTCCCCAAACAGGAGCGGCTTGGAGTTCCTTGCTGACAGGCAGCATGGACATAGGGCAATCCTGAAACTTGGCTGGCGCATCTTCGGATGTTGAATAAAGCTGGCGTTA
>PLNY01000258.1 GCA_003141915.1 Anaerolineae bacterium
TTTACTAAATCAGAGAAGTCCACTGAAGTGTGGGCGCGCAGGATGCGGAAGAAGTCGGCAGACGTAGAGATCTTGCCGTTCTCCTGATTGAGATAATCCTGAAGGAAGGCAAAAAAAGCTGGATCGCCAATGCGGATTCGCAGGTCGTCGAGGAAATGAGCGCCTTCGAAATAAACCGCGTTGGTGTATGGCCGGAAGCCGCCGCCATCATAGATCGGAATATCCACCCAGCCCTTTGGATCATATTGATCGCTCCGCACATACCACCATAATTTAAGTTCGGCAGGGTAATAGGTTTCAAAAAAGATATGTTCGCTATAGGTCGCCATGGCTTCATCCAGCCAGGGTTCAAGGGCCTGGTCGTTGGCAACCTGTTCGAACCACCACTGGTGCGCGGTTTCATGCGCCGCCAGATAGACTACAGAAAGCTGATATATAGAATTTGTGGGACTCCCGGCTAGAAGATTGTAATAGCCATAGGAGGTGAAATAGGAGGCTGAATATTCCATCCCATCGGGAAAATTTCCCATAATGACTGAAAGAGTCTTATGAGGATAGGGACCATAACGCTGACTGTAGATCTGCAAAGCCTGCGCGGTGGTCGTCAATGAGAGTCTGCCCGGTATGTCGAAGGATGAATAATCATAATAATAACTATAAACCGTTACATCTCCCACTTTGGTGCTGTCCACTTGAAAATCGGGACTCATCGAAAACACAAATGCGCGCCCGGCAGTGAGCGTATACGTAGCTGTGCCATCGGCGCTGGTTTCAACCAATTCGCCGCTCGACGCAACCACGGGCGGAGGCGTGCTATCGGAAAATTTGAGATTGACTTTAAAATCTGCTGCGTCATAGGCGAGTTCCTCACCATAATACCAGACAGGATGAAGAGTCCATTGTCCGCCAATAAACGGGACCACAAACGGATACCAATTAGTGAGATTGATCTGCCGCGAGTCATATCCAAAAATGCGAGGCCGGGTCACGGTGGGATTTGTCGGCACGATCAATGGGAGATTGAGAGCAAATGTGATTTGAATCTTTATCACCGCTTCCGGTGCGAGGGCTTGTGGGAGCTGAAGCGTTAACGTGTGGTCAACGAGCGTGTAATTCGTCCATGCCGCATCGTTTATAGACAGACTTTTGAGCGTAAAACAGCTTTGCCAATAATTAGGTTCCACGGCGAGGACAAGATCGTTCAAGGTTTGCCCGGTATGATTCGGATATAGGATGGTCTCATCCGCGCTGAGGGATTTTGCCTTGTAATCCATCACGACGTTTATTGTGTATTGGGGGCGCGTCGGCGCGGCGGCAGATGGTACTGTAGCAGTTAGTTGAGGAACTGAAGTCGTTGTCGGTATGGGAGTTTGGGTGGATGCTTCAGTTGCAGGCGAAGCTATGTTGGCAGTTGCCGGTTTCGGGGCGGAACAAGAGGCGGATAAAAGAATCAGTGCTGCACAAGATAAAAGATTTAGAAGAGTTATATATCGTTTCACGAATCATATTGTAAGCGAAAACTTATTAATTAATCGTGAGAACAATTTATTCAACGAAAATCCTCCTGCAAACACGCAGGAGGATTCATGCTTTTAACTTTCAATGGCTTTCTTGAAAGCCGCCAAGCCGGTGTCCGCGGCGGCCCGTAGCTGTGGAATAACCATTCCTTCCGTGCCGGGCATCACCGGATAGTCTGTGGAAATATGCAGTTTTGTGCCACCGCCTTCTGGCTCGAAGGTGTATGTGCTGACCACGTCCGTGGCGGGCGGGGTGGCAATAGCTTTCACAGCAAATGTTTTATTTGGTTCGACTACGACGATCTCGCTTACGGAATTGAATTCCCGCGCGCCATATTTGGATTGAACAGTGTAGCGCGATCCGACTGCCACTTTGCCATCAAAGATAATGCCGGTCGTGGCCGGGCTGAGGGATTTCATGTTCATCGGGTTGGTGACGAACGCAAATACCTGATCAACAGGTTTGTTAATGCTAATGCTTGTTTCAATTTTTGTCATAACTCATCTCCTTTGTGATGGAGATGATTGTAATCGTTTGGTCAAAAATGCCAATAGGACTAAGGTCGTGGGTCATGGCTTTACCAATGTCAAAGGACGAACCGCGAAGTCCGCCAAGAGCGCAAAGACTTTTTCTTTCTTAGCGCACTTCGCGTTCTTCGCGGTAAAAAATGGCAAGCCTCAGATTCGCTCTGGACTTTGAGAAGGCTATAAGTGGTGGCTAGAAAATGTTGGCGAACGAATCATTGTGAAGACAAGCTCTTAAGAAATTGAACGGCTTGTTCGGCGGTTGCAATCTTGATCACCTTGATGCTTCGCGCAACCGAGACGGCATCTGCATAATTATCCGCGGGACACAGGAAATAAACCGCGCCCACTTGTTCCGCCGCGGCGACTTTTTGTTGAACGCCTCCAATCGGTCCAACCGTTCCATCCAAATTGATCGTGCCTGTGCCGGCAATTCTCAAGCCGCGCGTCAAATCGTCAGGCGAGAGCATGTTATAAACTGTCAGCGTAAACATCAAACCCGCGGATGGTCCGCCGTTGATCTTCTGGGTCACGATGGAGATCGGGAAAGGAGTCTTGTAATCAAAGCCTGCGGATGTAATGGAAATTCCGATCTTTGGAGAATCACTGGATGACGCTGGAGCCATCAGCGGAACCGTCACTTCCATTTGAGTTTGATTCCGCTCCACTTGGAGTCGAACCGGACCCGAAGCGGATTGCGCTTGCACTTGCTCAATCAAATCTGACGTCGTTTGTATCGGCGTTCCGTTCAAGGCGGTGATGATGTCTCCGACGCTCAAGATTCCATTCGCGTGACTGCCCGGCAAAATGCTGACGACGCGAGTGCCTTTGCCGATCATCTGAGTTTGATAACCCGCCAAACGCAAACCGACCGTGATGGCGGTGGCTTCGCTGTCGTCCAGCATTTGATAATCCTGTTTGGCCTGTTCCTGCGGTGTTGTGTCTTTCGGCACGACGGCTTCAGGCGGAAGGATGATCATTGCCGGATCGAATCGCGCGACGACCCATTCCCCGGCGAGGATGGGCGCATGAGAAATGACCGTGGTCAAAATGAATGTGCCTTTATGCAGATGACGATATTGAGCCGGTACGTTCACCATGGATTCAATTGGGAGCGCCACACCGGGCGCATCAAGACCATTGTTTGTCAACTGGAAAGTCGAACTGGCTGCCAACAAGATCAATGCGAGGATTCCTGAAACGATGGAACGCATGATTCGATTTTTTGCAACGCGCTCAGTGGATGCATCTTCATCTTTTAACAAGGCCGGGATTCTTAGTCCATCCAATAATAAAAACACAAACATGAATGTGATTAGTCCCGTTTCTATGCTGAAGCGGGCATGTTGAGTGAACAAGAAGATTCCCCAATCGTTCACAGCTAAGGG